>DATEJC010000219.1:0-5865 GCA_035278345.1 Bradyrhizobium sp.
GAGCCGTCGAGCGCGATCGTGTCCGGGCTGGTGGCAAAGGTGATGAGCGTGCCGATACCGGCATTGACCTGGGCGAGGCCCTGGCCGACGGCGGAGGACCGGGAGCCGCCGCCCATCGAGCGGGCGAGGTTGCGCGACAGCGGATTGTCGCGGCAGGCGTCGAGGAAGACGAGGTTGATCCGTTTCTCGGCCTCCATGTCGGCAATGACGGTATTGACCTCGATCGCTTCCGTTCCGAGCGCGGAGGGACGCTCGACCTTGGCGTCGACGGGCACGAGATAGTTCCTGCCGGACACCTGCATGCCGTGGCCGGCATAATAGAACAGCGACACGCCGGCGCCGGGCAGCGCCGCGCCGAATTCGGCGATCTTGCTGCGCATCGTCGTAGAGGTGAGGTTGTAGCCCTCGATCACCTTGAAGCCGAGTTCGCGGAGCGCGCTCGACATCTCCCGCGCATCGTTGACGGGATTGGCGAGCGAGGGGACGTTGCTGTAGGCCGCATTCCCGATCACCAGTGCGACGCGCGGACCGCGCTCCGCGGCACTATCCGCGCGCGAGGGCATGCTGATGCGAGGCTCGCTGCGCGGCGCCGGCCCAATTGCCGGCAACGGTTCGCCGCCGGTCGCGCCGGTCGTGCTCTCCAGCGCCGCGAGCCGTTCGCGCGCCTTGGCGACGGATTCCTTCGCGGTCGAGTAATTGCCGGGCGTGCGGGTCAGCGCGGTGGAGTAATCGAACTTGGCCTGCTCGATATCGCCCTTGGCCTCGAAGGCGAGGCCGCGGCTGACATAGGCCGGCGTCACCGTCGGATCGAGCCGGATCGCCTCCGACAGATCCATGATCGCGCGCTCGATATCGCCGCGCTGCCGCCAGGCATCGCCCCGGTTGCCGAAGGCGGCTGCATATCTCGGCTTCAGCTTGATGGACTCGTCGAAGTCGCGGATGGCGCGGTCGTAGTCGCCGCGCTGCTTGTAGAGAAAGCCGCGGGAATTGAAGTAATCGCCATTGTCGGAGCGCAGCCGGATCGCCTCGTCGAGATCGGCAATCGCACGGACCGCATCGCCCTTATCGGCATAAACCTGGCTGCGGCCGTAGATCGAGCCGGCCTCGCGCGGATTGAGCCGGATCGCGTCGTCGAAATCGCGAAGCGCGCGGTCGTAATCGCCCTTCATGCGGTAGGTATTGCCGCGGTTGGCATAGAGTACGCCATCGCGCGGCTGCAGGCGGATCGCATCGTCATAGCCCGAGATCGCCTTGTCGTACTCCTTCATGCGGAAATAGACATTGGCGCGGTCGTTATGGGCGATGGCGTATCTCGGCTGGATGCTGATGGCTTCCTCGTAGGAGCGGATCGCTCCCTCGTTGTCGCCCTTGTTGTAAAGCGCCATCCCGCGGTTGTGATGCAGCACGGGATTGTTGGGTTTCGCCGCGATCGCTTCGTCGAAATCGCGGATCGCGCGGTCGAACTCGCCTTTGCTGAAATAGGCGATGCCGCGGTTGTTGAAGGCGCCGGCGCGCATGGTGGTATTTCGGCCGGCGCCCTGGTCGATGATGCGGCTGCAGGCCGAGATGCGCACATCGACGTCGCGGCCGTTGCAGTCGCGCCAGTCCGAGCCGCCGCGCGCCTGGGCGGTGCCGGCCGTCGCCGCCAGCGCGAGCGCGGAAAACAGCAGAAGCGAGGTCAATTTGCACATCGTAGCCGCCCCAGCTGGATGCCAAATGTGTGCGGAAGCTAGCTACCTGCCAGCCGCGGCTCAATCGGTAACAGGGTTTTGCCAGGCCCTCTGTGCGTAAGATCACACTTGGGCGCCCGGGAGGCGCCTGGGCGCAAAAAACAAGGCCGTTGGCGCAGTATGACGCCAACGGCCTTGCCAGCCCCGGATATTGAAATCGGCTAGAGCCACCAACTGGCGTACGCCATCCGGTGAACTACAGCTTGCCCCGGATTCTTACCCGGATATGTGAAGCAGTTCACACAGGCCCGGGATTCTTTGGCTGGCAAGGAAGCCGGCCTGTGGCCGGCTTTTGATCCCTTGACGCGCCGTCCCCGGGGACGGTCAGCCGCGCGAGGCGCGCTTGCGCTGGGCGCTGCGGTAGACCTTCTTGCGGCTGGACTTGCGCACGGAGGGGGCAGGATCGTCGGTCCGGGCGCTGGCAAAGGATTGCCGCAGGCCGTCGATCGACTCGGTGAGCGTAGTGACCTGTTCGGACAATTTCTTGGTTTCGGCCTGCTGAGCCGCCAGCAGGCGGCGCACCGTCTGCAGCTGGTCCTGCACCACCTGCAGCTGGTCGATCGACTCCTGCTGGGTGGCTTCAAGGCCCTTGGTCTTCTCGACCAGCTGTTCGGAGGCCTGGGTGGCGCGGGCCTGCAGCTGGCGGGACGCCACGACGCGGTCGAGCTCCGGCGAGTTGCCGGTATAGGCTCGCCAGCCCGCGATCGCGCCGATGCCGACGATGATCGCCAGCAGCGCGGTGGCGCCGATGATGAAGGGCTGTCCGCCGAAGCGGGAAATGGGGGAAACAGGACTGCCGCTGGGATAATACCGGGGGGCGAGCTCGCGCATGGGACTCCGGACCGGACCTGATTTGCAAGGTTCCGTTTGCTTAACACAAGCTTAAGCGTGCTCAAACCCGTGATTTGCCGGAATCCGAAGGAATTCGAGGCAAAAAGAGCTGAAGAATCAGGGTTTTGGCGTGGCGAATGGTTAACGCCGCCGCGCTTGTCTCTGGATGAAGCCGAATTTTGTGAGGCTGCCTCTACAGGCAGGCCGGTAAAGCCGATACTGTTCCCACGACATCGTTTTGGGGGACGCCCATGGGGCGAGGCTCTGCAAAAGGCAGCTCGCCAATCAAGAAGGGCAGCAAGAAAGCGCCCTCAAAGCGCCGTCCTGCGCAGAAACAGCCCGTCGACAAGGCCGCGCAGCGGCAGCGTTCCCCTTCAGCCAAGCCAGGCTCGGAATCGGCGCGGCTCGCCGCCGAGCTGAAGGCGGCACAGGCCCGGCAGGTCGCAACGTCGGAGATCTTGCGTGTCATCAGCCAATCGCCGACCGACGCGCAGCCGGTGTTCGAGGCGATCGTGCTGGCGGCGGTCCGACTGCTTGGCTGCGACGACACCTTCATCATGCGCTGCGATGGGGCAACCTACACCAACGTCGCGGCGACGACACTCGTTGGACGGCATCATCGGCTGCGCGCTGTCATGCATGCCGCACCCAGACCGGTCGATCCGGCTGCCGACTTTCCTTCGCGCGCCATCGCCTCGTGCAAGAACTTGTATCTGCCGGATTGGACAGCCGTTGCGCTGCCGGAATTCGAGCGGTTGATCCACGAGCGCCGGGGCTTTAACTCTGCCTTATACCTGCCCATGCTGCGCGGCGAGCAATGCATCGGCGTGCTGGGCCTCGCCAGCAAAAAGACCCATCACTTTTCCGCTCGCGACATCGCGCTCGCCGAATCCTTCCGCGACCAGGCCTTGATCGCGATCGAAAACGCCCGTTTGTTCAGCGAGACGCAGGAGACGCTGGAGCGGCAGACCGCGACATCGGACATTTTGAAGGTGATTGCCTCATCGCCCTCCGACGTGCAGCCGGTGTTCAATGCGATCGCCGAAAGCGCCAGGCGTCTGCTGGCAAGCCACACTGCGGTAGTCACGCGCATCATCGACGGCATCATCCATTTTGCGGCCGGTGCCGCTGATGACGAGGCGGCCGCCCATGCATGGCAGAGCCTGTGGCCATTTCCCCTTTCGTCGGACCGGATTCACGCAAGAGCGGCACGGATCGGAGAAATTGCCTTCAACATCGACATCGAGAGTTCCGATCGGGCCGAGAGTATCAAGGAACTTGCGCGGGCGAGCGGCTGGCGCAGCATCCTGGTCGTGCCGTTGTTGCAGAACGGGACCGCGATCGGCACCATCGGCATCACGCGGCGCGAAGCGGGATCGTTCGACGACAAGACGATTGGTCTGCTGAAGACCTTTGCCGACCAGGCAGTGATCGCGATCGAGAACGCACGGCTGTTCAACGAGACGAGGGAATCGCTGCAGCAGCAGACGGCGACCGCCGAAGTTCTCCGGGTCATCAGCCGCTCGACGTTTGATTTGCAGAAGGTGCTCGACACGCTGACGGAGTCGGCATGCCGTCTGTGCGACGCCTATGACGCCGTTCTGCTTCTGCGTGAAGACGATTTTCTCCGCATCGCAGCCCACTGCGGCGACATCCCCGTTGTCGACAGATGGCCGGTTTCTCGCGATTGGATCAGCGGGCGCAGTGTGGTGGACCGCACGCCGATTCATATTCACGATTTGCAGGCTGAGGAGGCCGAATTCCCCAGGGCCCACGCCTTTTCGCAGCAGCATGGTCACCGTTCGCTTTTCGCCGTTCCGCTCATGCGCGAAAACGAGGCGATCGGTGCGATCACCATTCGCCGCATGGAAGTGCGCCCGTTCACCGACAAGCAGATCGAGCTATTGCAAACGTTTGCCGATCAGGCCGTCATTGCCATCGAAAACGCGCGGCTGTTCAACGAGGTGCAGGCGCGTACGACGGACTTGCAGGAATCCCTGCAGCAGCAGACCGCGACCGCCGACGTGCTCAAGGTGATCAGCCGTTCGGCCTTCGATCTGCAAACCGTGCTGGAGACGCTGGTCAAGTCGGCCGCGCAGTTGTGCGAGGCGGAAGAAGGGATCATCGTTCAGCCGAGGGGCGACGGTTACGGCCTTACGGCAGACTGGGGACTGCCGGAAGGCAAAAGGGAATTCCTGCGGAGCGTCACATTCCGTCCAGGGGACGGCCGCGCGACGGGAATGGTGTTGAAGACGGGCAGCGTCGTTCACATTCACGATGTGCTGAACGACCCCGATTTCCTTGTCGGGGGCGACCCCGATCCGGCCCGCACCAGACTCGGCGTGCCGCTGCTGCGTGACGGCAAGCCCGCCGGCGTGTTCGTGCTGACGCGGATGGAAGTGCGCCCGTTCACCGACCGGCAGATCGAATTAGTCCAGACCTTCGCGGCGCAGGCTGTTATCGCTATCGAGAACGCGCGGCTGTTCAACGAGACGAGAGAGGCGCTGGAGCGGCAGACCGCGACGGCCGAGATTCTGAAGGTGATCGCCTCTTCGCCCTCGGACGTGCAGCCGGTGTTCGAGGCTATCGTGGCAAGCGCCGCCCGGTTGATCGGCGCCTTTTCCGCCGGCGTGTATCGGTTCGCCGATGGCTTCGTTCACCTTGCGGCGATGACGACGGTAAGTCCGGCCGGGGATGAGGTGCTGCACGCCAATTTTCCGCGTCCGATCGGCGACGATCATTTCAGGACGGCGCAGGCTGGCAAGGTCGTGGAGATCACGGATACCGAAGACCAGCCGAATCCGCGGTTGAAGGAAGCAGCACGTGTTCGCGGCTTTCGAAGCATCGTGTTTGTGCCGCTGACGAGCTCCGGCATCTCGATCGGCGTGATCGCGGTTACGCGGCAGACCACCGGCGCGTTTGCCCCCCACCACGTCGACTTGTTGCAGACCTTTGCCGACCAGGCGGTGATCGCCATCGAGAACGCGCGGCTGTTCAACGAGACGAGAGAGGCGCTGGAGCGGCAGACCGCGACGGCGGACGTGCTGAACGTCATCGGCCGATCTCCAACCGATGCGGCGCCCGTGTTTGATGTCATCGGAGAACGTGCCGAGAAGCTGTGTAACGCTGAGATCAGCGTTGTCTCCATCCTCGACGGCGATCTCATCAAGCTTGCTGGTATCCGCGGGATCAGCAGGGAGGGCGTTGAGCTCTTCGGCGCGAATTTCCCGATGCCGCTTGATCGCCAGACCGTGACCGCGCGAACCATCAAGTCCGGGACCATTGTTCACATTGGCGACGTGCT
>DATEJC010000220.1:0-3222 GCA_035278345.1 Bradyrhizobium sp.
GGGCGGCATGATCCGGACCCGAAAGGCGGCGTTTGCGCAAAAGCGGGGACCGGTTTTCCAATCAGATGATGCGTACAGCGAGGTTCTTCTTTACGCTTCGATAACCTTGTCGCGCGTTGACAGGTATTTGCAGCTGTCCCGTCGCGATCGTGTATGCAGCAAGGGATACCTTTTGTTCAGACACTTATCGGAGAACTGGCCTCCCGCAGAATGCGCGTAGGTGAGGCGTAGCAATGCCGGTAATCCGGCCCAAGAAGAAAAGAGCAAAGCATGCGATCGCGCGCGCGCCCGGCTGGCCGGTCAAGCGGACGCCCAGGCTATCCGGCATCCGCCGCCGCACGCGGAACGAGCAGCGCGAAGCCTCGTTCCGCCTGCTGTTCGACAGCAATCCGGTGCCGATGATCGTCTGCGCGCTCGACGGCGAGTGCATTCTCGGCGTCAACGACGCCGCGATCGCGCATTACGGCTACACCCGCGCCGAATTCGAGAAGCTGGGCATCCGCAGCCTGCAGGCTTTCGACAGCGAATTGCCCTGGCTTGGCGATGCCACCAGCGACGTGCAGGCGGCGCGCACCTGGACGCACGTCCGTGCCGACGGCGCGCTGATCGATCTGGCCATCTATTCGCGCCAGCTGGTCCATGGCGACCAGCCCGCCATGCTGTTGGCGCTGATGGACATCACCGAGCGCAAGCGCGCCGAGGCGCGGCTTGCCTACATGGCGCAGCGTGACGGCCTCACCGGCCTGCCGAACCGCACTCTGCTGCGCCAGCAGATGGACGACATGCTGCTCCACACCCGCCGCAGCTCGGAAAAGCTCGCCGTGCTGGTGCTCGGCCTCGACAATTTCAAGGCGGTCAACGACACGCTCGGCCACGGCGTCGGCGACATGCTGCTGCGCGCGGTGGCAAAGCGCCTGCGCTTTGCCTTGCGCGAGGAAGACGCTGTCGCCCGCCTCAACTCCGACGAATTCGCGATCCTGCAGAGCGGCGTCGCGCGGCCGGAGGACGCGACGCTGCTGGCGCGGCGGCTGCTGGAAGTCATCGCTGATCCCTTCCTGCTGGAAGATCATTCGGTCGTGATCGGAGCCTCCATCGGCATCGCCATATCGCCCGGCGACGGCGAGGACGCTGACAGGCTGCTCAAGAATGCCGACCTTGCGCTGTCGCGCGCCAAGAATGATTTCCGCGGCACCTTCTCCTTTTTCGAGGCGGAGATGGACGCCCGCGCCCAGAGCCGCCGCAAGGTCGAGCTCGATTTGCGCAACGCCCTGCAGAACGACTTGCTGCAGCCGTACTACCAGCCGCTGGTCGATCTTGCGACCGGCCGCATCACCGGCTTCGAGGCGCTGGTGCGCTGGCCGGATCCCGAGCGCGGCATGATCTCGCCGGGCGAGTTCATTCCCGTCGCGGAAGAGACCGGCCTGATCAACGCGGTTGGCGGGCTGATGCTGCGCCGCGCCTGCGCGGATGCGGCGCAATGGCCCGACGACGTCCGCGTCGCCGTCAATTTGTCGCCGCTGCAGTTCCGCATCGGCAATCTGTTGTCGATGGTGATGAACACGCTGAAGCAATCCGGCCTCGCCGCGCGGCGGCTTGAGCTCGAGATCACCGAGACGCTGCTCCTGGAGAAGAGCAGCCAGGTGTTAGCCACGCTGCATGCGCTGCGCGCGCTTGGCGTGCGCATCTCAATGGACGATTTCGGCACCGGTTACTCGAGCCTGAGCTATCTGCGCAGCTTTCCCTTCGACAAGATCAAGGTCGACCGCGCCTTTGTGCGGGAAGTCGACGCCAACCGCGATGCGCAGGCGATCATCCGTTCCATCGTCAGCCTCGGCAAGGGCCTCGGCGTCACCATCACCGCCGAAGGCGTCGAGACCGAAGCCGAGCTGAGCTGCCTGCGCGCCGAAGGCTGCCACGAAGGTCAGGGCTTCCTGTTCAGCCGCGCGCGGCCGCATGCCGAGATCATGGCACTGCTGCAGGCCCAGCGCGGCCTGATCACGGCGGGCGGTGATCACAGGGCGGCGTGAGCTAACCCAGAACTCGTCATGGCCGGGCTTGTCCCGGCCATCCACGTTCTTCGCCCCAACACTCGCTCCATCCACCCGTCATGCCCGGCCTCATCCCGGGCATCCACGTTCTTGTAGTGTTGCGAGAAGGTCGTGGATGGCCGGGGCAAGCCCGGCCACGACGCCGTTGGAGGTCACCGCATCACTGCACGATCGTGTCGTACAGATCATTCCATTCGGGATTACCGGCCAGAATCAGCCGAACCTTCCACTTGCGCGACCAGTGCTTCATGTTGTGCTCGCGTTGGATCGCCGCCTGAATTGTGTCGTGGTGCTCGAAATAGACGAGACGCTTGATGCCATATCGCTTCGTGAAGCCTGCGACCAACCCGTTCCTGTGCTGGTAGATGCGTTGCACGAGGTCGCTGGTCACCCCGACGTACAGGATGCCGTTGGGTGCGCTCGCCATGATGTAGACGTAACCGCCGGACATCGGCGGATGATGAAGCACGTGGATGGCCGGGACAAGCCCGGCCATGACGGAGAGTGGGGTGTCGCTCGCCTATTTCCTCGGTGCCGGCTTCCGCTTCCTGAGGTGATACGTCAGTGCCAGCGGCACGTAGTGGCGCAGCTCCGTTTCCGGCAGCTTCTTGTCCGCATCGAGCAGGGTGGCGCGGATTTCATTCCTGCCACTCGGTCAGCGCAGGCTGCACGCGGTGGCGCACGTCGTCATGACGCCCTTTTCGCATTTGATGCAGGCGGCGATGCACTGGTCGCGATTCCTCGGGTTGTAGGAGGCGTAGTTCTCCGCAATGCATTTGGAAACCGAACCCGGCGGCGTCGGATCAGAACAGCTCGCCGTCGACAACAGCGCCACCAGCCCGACCGCCGCGAAAAATTCCCGCCGCCTCATTCGACTGCCCCATCAGGGTGCTGAATTCGGTAAGTGAGGAACGCCGCCAGATTAGGCCAGTTCCCGAGTCGGCGGAAGGGGGCAGGCGCTCCGATCCACCGGTCGACAGGCTCACCGCGACGTCGGCGGCCCCGCGAGATTGCCCGACAGGATCACCTTGCCCATTTCCTCGTAATGGGTATCGCGGGCCTGGAGCTGCTGGTTGATCGCGTGCATGTCGCGCAGGCGGCGTTCAAGGCCGTTGGCGCGGAACACCGCCGTGGCGCCGGCCATGTGATAGGCGGTGTCGACGATCTCGGTCGA
>DATEJC010000221.1:0-2424 GCA_035278345.1 Bradyrhizobium sp.
GCCAACCCGACCTGCCCGGCGATCCCCGCCTTGCCAACAATGTGGAGCGCGTGCGCAACCGTTCGCTCACAGACAAGACGGTGAGCGACAGCTTTGGCAAGCTGACGCGCGATGAGCTCCTGACGAAGCTCGCGGATGCCGACATTGCCTTCGCCGAAGTGAACACGATGGAAGATCTTTCCAGGCATCCGCATCTGCGGCGCATCGAGGTGGACACGCCGAACGGCAAGGTGAGCTATCCGGCGCCGGCCGCGATCGTGGTCGGCGAGAAGCGTAAATACCGCGCGGTGCCCGGGATCGGTGATCACCACGAGCTGCCGAAAGCCCAACCCGTCAGGAAGTCGTCATGAGTGCTCCGGCTGTCGCGGGTGAAAAGCCCGACATCGATCACTTGAGGCAATGGATCGGCCGCACCGAGGAAGCGACCGACGTTGTCACCGCGCAGCTCGTGAAAGCCCTGCGCGCGACGCTGTTCCAGGACGTCGGCCAGCCGAAGACCGGCGATGCGGCGCCGTTCACAACGCATTGGTGCCTGGCGCCGCCGGTGTATCCGATGTCGATGCTGAGCCAGGACGGCCATCCGACCCGCGGCGGCTTCCTGCCGCCGGTGCCGCTGCCGCGCCGGATGTGGGCCGGCGGCGAGTTGGAGTTCATCGAGCCGCTGTGCGTCGGCGACGAGGTAAAGCGCTCCTCGCGCATCTCGGACGTGACGCTGAAGAGCGGCTCGACGGGCACGCTGTGCTTTGTCGCGGTCCAGCACGAAATCACGACGCCGCGTGGCACCGCGATCCGTGAGCGGCACGACATCGTCTATCGCGAGGCCACCAGCGGGCCGCAGGCAGCGCCGAAGGCCGCGCCCGCGCCACCCGTCGCAAGGCATCGCGAGGTCCACGTCTCCGATCCCGTGCTGCTGTTCCGCTATTCGGCGCTCACCTTCAACGGCCACCGCATCCATTACGACCGTGATTACGTCACCAAGGTCGAGGGCTATCCGGGGCTGGTGTTCCATGGGCCCCTGCAGGCGGCGCTCATCGTCGAATTTGCGGCGAAGCTGCATGGTGGCAAGGCGCCGAAGAAATTCGTCTATCGCGGCGTGCAGCCGCTGTTCGAGGGCAGCGAGTTCTCGGTCAACGCAAATGACAATGGCGGCGGCCTGGATTTGTGGACCGCGAATGCCGAAGGGCAACCGACGATGAAGGGCACGGCGACGTGGTAGCAACATCCACCGTCATTGCGAGGAGCGAAGCGACGAAGCAATCCAGCTTTGCCGCAACGAGAAAGCTGGATTGCTTCGCTTCGCTCGCAATGACGGAATAAGGACCAGCCGATGTCGTCTTCCCGCAAGCCAGCCAAAACGAAATCCATCACGGTCAAGGACGCCACGTTTGGCCTGCTGCGCGCGTTCGGCATCACAAAGGTGTTCGGCAATCCCGGCTCGACGGAATTGCCGTTCCTTGCCGACTGGCCGGAGGACATCGACTACGTGCTGGGCCTGCAGGAAGCCTCCTGTATCGGCATGGCGGACGGTTACGCGCAGGCGACGCGCAATGCCGGCTTCGTCAACCTGCATTCGGCGGCCGGTGTCGGCAACGCGCTCGGCAATATCTACACGGCGCATCGCAACCAGACACCGCTGGTGATCACCGCGGGCCAGCAGGCGCGGTCGATCCTGCCGCTGCAGGCGTTTCTCCAGGCCGAACGCGCCTCGGAATTTCCCCGGCCTTATGTGAAATACAGTGTCGAGCCGGCGCGGCCGGAAGACGTTCCGGCCGCGATCGCGCGCGCCTACTACACGGCGATGCAGCCGCCCTGCGGGCCGACATTCGTTTCCGTGCCGATCGACGACTGGATGCATGCGACCTCGCCGGTCGAGGCGCGCCAGGTCAGCCGCGAGCTCGGCCCCGATCCGTCTTCGATGAAGACGCTGTCGGTGGCGATCACTGAAGCCAAGCGCCCTGCCCTTGTCGTCGGCCCCGGCGTCGATCGCGCGCAGGCGGTCGACCTCATGGTGAAAGTGGCGGAGAAGGCAAAAGCTCCCGTCTGGGTCAGCCCGTTCTCGGCGCGCTGCTCCTTTCCGGAGCGGCATCCGCAGTTCGCCGGCTTCCTGCATGCCTCGCCCGGGCAGCTTTCGGATGCGCTGCGCGAGCACGACCTCGTCGTGGTGATCGGCGCACCGGTCTTCACCTTCCATGTCGAGGGCCACGCCGCGATCTTCGACGGCGGAACGGCGATTTTCCAGGTCACCGACGATCCGACCGCCGCCGCCGTGACGCCGCGCGGCACCAGCATTGTCGCCACCATGAAGCCGGCGCTGTCGATGCTGCTGGAGTTGTTGCCGGAAACCAGGCGCGCGATACCGGCTGGGCGCACGCTGTTGCCGCCACCCAAGGCCGGCGATCCAATTCCGGTCGAATATCTGCTGCA
>DATEJC010000222.1:0-2523 GCA_035278345.1 Bradyrhizobium sp.
GCGATCACCTTCAGCGGCCGCAGCGCGCCGTCGTTCTTGGGGATTTCCGGGTCGATCAGATAGGCGAACGCCATCGCCACCGCCGCCTGCATGTTGGCGTGCGATGAATTGACGAAGGCGGTCGATTGCGGATCGGACCCGGAAAGGTCGACCTCGACGTCGCTGCCCTTCTTGGTGACCTTCGCGGCAATGCGGATGTCGCTGCGGCCATGGCCGTCATCGTCGAGAAAGGCCTCGCCGTGGAACACGCCGTCCTTCCAGGTCGAGACCACGGCGCGCGCCTGCTGCTCGGCGGCGTCGAGAATGGCCTCGATCGCGGCCTCCACGACCGGAGCGCCGAATTCGGCGAGCAATCGCGACACCCGACGTTCGCCGAGATGCGCCGCGCCCAGCATGGCCGCGAGGTCGCCGCGAAATTCTCTGCTGTTGCGGATATTGAGCGCGAGCAGGTCGAGCAGGTCCTCGCGCGGCTTGCCGGCCTCATAGAGTTTGATCGGGGGAACGCGGATGCCTTCCTGATAGATCTCCGTCGCGGCCGGATTGTACGCGCCATGGGTCGCGCCGCCGATGTCGCTCTGATGCGCGCGCACCACGGTCCAGAGCAGCCGCTTGCCGCCGTCGAACACCGGCACAAACGCCGTCAGGTCAGGCAGATGGCTGCCGCCATGATAGGGATCGTTGAGCAGGATCACATCGCCCGGCGCGATGTCCTTGAAGCGTGCTTCGACCGCGCGCGTCGCCCAGGGCAGCGCACCAACATGGACGGGAATGTGCTCGGCCTGCGCGATCAGCCGGCCGCGCGTGTCGGTGATCGCAAGGGAAAAGTCGCGGCTGGAATTGAGGATCTGCGAATAGGAGGTGCGAAGCATCGCCTCTCCCATTTCCTTCACAATCGAGCCGAGCCGGTGCTGGACCACCGAGCGCGTGATGGGATCGATCTTGGGGGACATCGGGTCGTGTTCTGACTCTTGATCTTGGGCCGTCGCGGTGCGTCCCTGTTCTGCCAGTATCCGCCGCATTGCGCAAATCGCCCAATATCGCCAGCCCCTTACCGTCGATATTTCGCGGGATTTGTGCATGGCACGATACCGCCCGATGTGGCAAAACCCACGGCAATTTCCCGCCTACCTGCGAGATCACCCGATATGCCAGCACCCCAACCGCCCGCCTTCGAAACCCTGAGTCTGCATGCGGGCCAGCATCCCGATCCCACGACCGGCTCGCGCGCGGTGCCGATCTACCAGACCACATCCTATGTGTTCCAGGATTCCGACCACGCCGCGGCGCTGTTCAATCTGGAGCGCGCCGGCCACATCTACACGCGCATCTCCAACCCGACCACATCAGTGCTCGAGGAGCGGCTGTCGGCGCTGGAGAACGGCGTCGGCGCGGTCTGCACAGCCAGCGGCATGGCGGCGATGCATCTCGGCATCGCGACGCTGATGAATGCCGGTGACCATATCGTGGCGTCGGCCTCGCTCTATGGCGGCACCATCAACTTGCTGGCGCACACCTTGCCCCGCTTCGGCATCACAACGACCTTTGTGAAGCCCCGCGCGCTGGACGAATTCCGCGCCGCGATCCGGCCGAACACGCGGCTGATCATCGCCGAGACCATCGGCAATCCCGGCCTCGAAGTGCTGGATATCCCCGCCGTCGCGCAGATCGCGCATGACGCCAAGATTCCGCTGCTGATCGACAACACCTTTGCCACGCCCTACCTCAGCAAGCCGATCGAGCTTGGCGCGAACCTCGTGATGCATTCCGCGACGAAGTGGATCGGCGGCCATGGCATCGCCATCGGCGGCGTGCTGATCGACGGCGGCCGCTTCGACTGGCACGCCTCCGGCAAATTCCCTGTCCTGACCGAGCCCTATGCCGGCTATCACGGCATCGTCTTCGACGAGCAGTTCGGACAGGCCGCCTTCATCATGCGCGCGCGCACCGAAGGCCTGCGCGACTTCGGCGCGTGCCTGTCGCCGACCAACGCGTTCCATCTGCTGCAGGGGGTTGAGACGCTCGGCGTGCGCATGGACCGCCATATGGCGAACACGCTCGCCGTGCTGCAATTCCTGAAATCAAACAAGGGCGTCGAATGGGTGCTGCATCCGGCGCTGGAAGATCATCCGGACCATCAACTGGCGAAAAAGCTGCTGCCGAATGGCGCCGGCTCCATCGTCAGCTTCGGCATCAAGGGAGGCCGCGCGGCGGGCAAGAAGTTCATCGAGTCGCTGCGCATGATCAGCCACCTTGCCAATGTCGGCGATGCCAAGACGCTGGTGATCCATCCCGCCAGCACCACCCATCAGCAGATGGACGCTGCGCAGCTGAAGGCTGCCGGGATCGGCGAGGAGCTGGTGCGGCTCTCGGTCGGCATCGAAGCGGCGCAAGACATCATCGACGATCTCGGACAGGCGCTGCGCGCCTCGCAAAGGGTTTAGCCATGCAGATCTCCGTCAACGGGTCAGATATTTTCGTGGCGACCGGCGGCAAGCCGTTCGATCCGTCCGTGCCGGCCGTCGT
>DATEJC010000223.1:0-13854 GCA_035278345.1 Bradyrhizobium sp.
TCGGTGGCGCAGCACACGCTGCTGGTCGAATGCGTGATGCGCGAGCAGATACCGCGCGTCGACACGCGCCATCGTCTTGCGGCGCTGCTGCACGACGCACCGGAATATGTCATCGGCGACATGATCTCGCCGTTCAAGGCGGTGATCGGCGGCGACTACAAGGTGGTGGAGCGGCGCCTGCTCTCCGCGATCCACGTCCGCTTCGGCTTGCCTGCGGTTCTCGCCGACGAGATCACGCAGCAGATCAAGGCCGCCGATCGCGGGGCGGCGTATCTGGAGGCGACACGGCTCGCCGGCTTTTCCGAAGCCGAAGCGCGCCGCCTGTTCGGCCGCGATCCCGGCCTGCCCCGGACCACCGAGCGCGAATATCTGACGCCATGGACCGCGGCGAAGGCGGAAAAGCAGTTCCTGGCCCGATTTGCCAGTCTTGTCAGGTGATATGCGACGTATGACTGCTTTGTTCGCCCCGCGACGGGGCCTATAATTCGGGAAAAAAGGGAACGCCATGCTTCACGTCTGTTCGCTCGCCGCCCTTCCCGACACCGTGCGCTCAACCGGCGCGAGCCACGTGCTCACCGTGATGGCCAATGTCGATCAGGTGCAGCGGCCGGTCTCGGTGCTGCCCGCCAATCACCTGAAGGTGTCGATGGACGACATCACCGAGCACATGGACGGCTTTACTGCGCCCTGCGAGGAGCATGTCGAAAAGGTGCTGGCCTTCGTGCGCGGCTGGGACCGGGCCGCACCTATGGTGGTGCATTGCTATGCGGGGATCAGCCGCTCCACCGCGAGCGCCTTTGCCGCGGCCTGCCTGCTCAATCCGGAAAAGGACGAGGTCGCGATCGCCCGGCAGATCCGCTCCGCCTCGGCGATTGCCCAGCCGAACCGGTTGATCGTCAGCCTCGCCGACAAGCTGCTCGGCCGCGAGGGTCGTATGTTGCGCGCATTGGACGAGATGGGGCCCGGGAGCATGATGGCGGAGGGCCGCCCCTTCCGCGTCGATCTCGATTGAGGGAAGAAACCGACGCCGGATGAGCGACAAGCTGCTGACGCCGATCGAGATAGGGCTGACCGCGGCGATCGTCGCGGTCGAAGGCAACGAGCCGACGATCCTGATCGCCTCCGGCAACAATGCGGACGATCTCGCGGGGCTGCCGTTCGGCCCGTTCGATGCGGTCAAGCACCGCACCTTCGAGATCGGCCTGCGTGACTGGGTGCAGGAACAGGCGGGGCTTCGCCTCGGCTATGTCGAGCAGCTCTACACCTTTGGCGATCGCGGCCGGCACACCACGCCCGGCGACACCGACGTCCACGTCGCCTCCATCGGCTACCTTGCGCTTACGCGCGCAGTGGATAATGCCCAGCGCGCCCCCGGCGCCCATTTCGAACCGTGGTACCGTTACTTCCCCTGGGAAGACTGGCGCATCGACAAACCTGCCATGATCGAACGCGACATTTTGCCCGAACTTACCCGCTGGGCCGCGCAGCCGGCCGAGCCGGAAGCCGCGCGTGCGCTCTCGCGCAAGGACCGCGTGCGGCTGTATTTCGGCTGCGAGGACTCGCAATGGGACGAGGAGCGCGTGCTCGACCGCTACGAGCTGCTCTATGAGGCCGGGCTGGTCGAGGAGGCCGCGCGCGACGGCCGCGCTGCGGCATTGTCGCGCAAGGCGCTGCCGAGACTGGGCGTCGCCATGCACTTCGACCACCGCCGCATCCTTGCCACCGCCATCGCGAGATTGCGGGCAAAACTGAAATACCGCCCGGTGGTCTTTGAACTTTTGCCCAACGAGTTCACACTCACTGAATTGCAGCGCACGGTTGAAGCCATCTCCGGCCGGCACCTGCACAAGCAGAACTTCCGTCGTCTGGTGGAAAATGGAGCCTTGGTCGAACCGACCGGGGTGATGTCGACACAGACCGGCGGCCGGCCGGCCGCTCTGTTCCGCTTCCGCCGCGAAGTGCTGCAGGAACGTCCCGCGCCGGGTCTTGGCGTGCGCCAACGGCGCTGAGAATTTGACGCGGCGCGCCCTGACCGGGCCAATCGCCGGGGAGCATCGATGCTGGTCATTGCATTTGTCGTCGCCGTCGTCGCGCTGATCGTCGCGATCCGCTCCATCAACCAGGCAGCCTCGCTGCGCGCGCGCATCGAGGCGCTCGAAACAGCCGCGCGAACGATGGCGGCAACCTCTGCTGCTCCGCCGCCACTGCCCCAACCGGAGCCGCCTCAGGCTGCGCCGGCTCCCACCGAGACCGTGTCCACCACGACAGAGGCCGCGCCGCCAATTGCGCCGGAGCCGGCGCCGGAAGCCACCGGCCCCGAGATGGCGCCGCCGCGGGTGCCGGAGGCCCAGCCCGGCTTCGAGGAACGCATCGGCACGCGCTGGGTGGTCTGGGTCGGCGGACTGACGCTGGCACTCGGCGGCTTCTTCATGGTGCGCTACTCCATCGAGGCCGGCCTGCTCGGCCCCGGCGTGCGCAGCATCCTTGGCGGCCTGTTTGCGCTGGCGCTGCTCGCCGCCGGCGAATGGACCCGCCGCAGGGAAAGCATTTCCCAGATCGCAGCCCTGCCGATCGCCAACATCCCGGCGATCCTCACCGCGGCGGGCACGGCGGTCGCCTTTGCCACCGTTTACGCCGCCTACGCCCTCTATGGCTTCCTCGTGCCGGCCACCGCCTTCATCCTGCTCGGGTTAGTCGCGATGGGTACGCTTGCTGCCGCGCTGCTGCACGGCCCGGCGCTCGCCGGCCTCGGCGTGGTCGGCGCCTTCGTGACGCCGATCCTGGTTTCGTCCGACAAGCCGGATTACTGGGCGCTTTACATTTATCTAGCGATCGTCACCGCCGCTTCGTTTGGCCTGGCGCGCATGCGGCTGTGGCGCTGGCTCGCGGTGACCACCATCGCCTTCGCGCTGTTCTGGACCTTGCCCGGCCTAGGCGCGTCGTGGATCGGCCCGCATGTGTTCCATGTCATCGCCGGATTCGTGCTCGCGGCGCTGCTGGTCGTCTGTGGCTTCATGTTCGGCCCCGCCGCAGAAGAAGGACAGGTGGAGTCGATCTCGTCGGGCGCGCTCGCCGCCTACCTGCTCGGCGCAACGCTGATCGTCCTCACCGGGCACCACGCCGATCCCGCCATGATCGGATTTGGCCTGCTGGTGGCTGGTACCCTGTTCGTGGGCTGGCGCGCGGAGGCGGCAACAGCTGCGGTCGCCGCCGCGGCCGGCTTCGTGTTCGTCGTGTTTGCCGAATGGGCGATCCGCGCCAATCCGGACATGCTGGTGTTGCCAGGCGGACCGCTGCCCGGCATCGGCCCCTCCGCCACCGATGGCTCGGTGTCGCTGCACCTCGTCACCGCGGCGATCTTTGCAGCGGGCTTCGGCATCACTGGCTTCCTCGCGCAGGGCCGCTCCAACAATCCGGCCATCCCGATCGTGTGGTCGGCGGCTGCCGTCTTCACGCCGCTCGCGCTGCTGGTGGCGCTTTACGCGCGGATCGCCCATCTCGATCGTTCGATCCCGTTTGCGATCCTCGCCGTCATCCTCGCGGCCGCGTTCGCTGCGGCAACTGAAATCCTCAGCAAGCGCGAAGACCGCCCGGGACTGCAGGCTTCCATCGCGCTGTTCGCCACCGCCACCCTCGCTGCGCTCGCGCTGGCGCTGACCTTCGCGCTCGAAAAGGGCTGGCTCACCATTGCGCTTGCGTTGATGTCGCTCGGCACCGCCTGGATCTCGCTGCAGCGGCCGATCCCCTTCCTGCGCACGCTGGCGGCAATCCTCGCCGGCATCGTGGTGCTGCGGATCGGCTACGAGCCGCGCATCGTCGGCTCCGCGGTCGGCACCACGCCGATCTTCAACTGGCTGCTGTGGGGCTACGGCGTGCCCGCCCTGTGCTTCTGGGGCGGCAGCTACTTCCTGCGCCGCAATGGCGACGACGCGCCGCTGCGCGCGGTCGAAGCCGCCGCTATCCTGTTTACGGTGCTGCTCGCCTTCATGGAAATCCGTCACTTCGTCAACAATGGCGACGTCTATCGGCAGAGCGCCGGCCTCACCGAGGTCGCGCTGCAGGTCTGCGTGGCGCTCGCGATGGCGATTGGCCTCGAGCGGCTGCGGCTGCGCTCGGGCAGCATCGTGCACGTCTACGGCGCCGTGCTGCTGACGCTGTTCGCTGGCGCAGCCACCGTGCTCGGCCTGTTCATGTTCGACAATCCGCTGCTCTGGCACATCGATGTCGGCGGCCGTTTCTTCAACCTGCTGCTCCTGGGCTATGCCATGCCCGCCGTGCTGGCGCTGCTGTTGTCCTACGCCGTGGCGGGGAATCGGCCGTCCGTATATGCCAACACCATCGCGGGCGGTGCGCTCATCCTCGCCCTCGCCTATGTCACGCTGGAGATCCGCCGGCTCTATCATGGGCCTGTGCTGGTAGCAGGTCCGACGACGGACGTTGAGCAATACACCTATTCGACCGCGTGGCTCGTCTTCGGCGTGGCGCTGCTCGGCATCGGCATCGTCTTCAACTCGCAACGCGCGCGGCTGGCATCCGCCGCCGTGATCGCGGCGACGATCGGCAAGGCCTTCCTGATCGACATGTCGACGCTTGAGGGCGTTTACCGGGCGCTGTCCTTCATGGGCCTCGGCATCGTGCTGGTGGCGATCGGCTGGTTCTACCAGCGCATCCTGTTCCGGAAAGCATCACCGCCCGCCCCGGCCGTGGCGCAGGAAGGGCAAGCATAGGTTGATGGGAACGTCGAGATCAACATGGCGCGGCAATTGCTGCCAACGCATGAAAATTCCGATTCGTACAACTACGAAGCCGACTCGCTTGGCAATCGGATCAATCGGTCGAGCGCCGCAGCTCAGGCGCGCTCTCGGCCTTGGCCGGCTCAGGCTTCGCCGCCGGCTTTACCGGCTCGAGCTTCGCACTCTCCACTGCGGGCGTGGCGACACGGGCGGAAACTTCCGCGCGCGCATCGGCCGAACGGGCCTCGGTCGCGTGCAGCGAGCGCGGCCGCGCCACCGAACGCGCCATCAGCATCTGGTGGCCGCCGCCCTGATGGCGGAAATCGCAATAGGCGAAGCCCATTCCGGAGACCGAACCGCGGAAGCTGCGCTCATCGCGCTTGTCGAGATTGAAGCAGGGCTCGAAGGGAACGCCCTTGATCGACGCGCACACCGCCTGGCCGCGGATCTGCAGCGTATTACCCGGCAGGCGGACGTGGCGGATCGGACCGGCGCCGGAGAACTGGATCGATCCGGCGGCCCCGAGATCGTCGAGGATGCGGCCAGCGCCGCGGGTACCGTCGAAACAGGTGAAGGCAAAGACCTTGCCGGCGACGAACCTGCGCGCCTCATCCGCCGTCATCATGCCGGCGAGTGCAGGTGCAACCATCGCACCGGCCGTGACGGCTCCCAACACCAAACGCGCAAGCATTTTCTAACTCCAACTTCACCTTGAGCGGCGGGGCGGAAGTCTCTTTACCCGCTGCTTACCATACCAACCGTGGCGAGATTGAAGCAGGTTGGTTGGTAAAGTCTGAATAACGTTAGACTATTTTTACCACGATTCTGCCGCGGACCTGGCCGGCGAGGATTTTGGCGCCTTGGCCGATGGTGTCGGCGAGGCCAATTTCATGTGTGATTTCAGCAAGTTTCGCCCGATCCAGGTCCCTGGCCAGACGGCTCCAGGCGACCCTGCGCTGCTCGATCGGACACATCACGGAGTCGATGCCGAGAAGGCACACCCCGCGCAAAATGAAGGGTGCAACCGAGGACGGCAGATCCATGCCGGCCGCAAGTCCGCAGGCCGCGATGGCGCCGCCGTATTTCGTCATCGACAGCAGATTGGCGAGCGTAGTGGAGCCGACGCTGTCAACGCCGCCGGCCCAGCGTTCCCTAGCCAGCGGCTTTGCGGGGGCCGAAAGCTCGGTGCGATCGATCACCTCGGCCGCACCCAGGCTCTTCAAGTAATCGGCTTCCGACACGCGGCCGGTCGAGGCGATGACGTGATAGCCGAGCTTTGACAACACGGCGATCGCGACCGAGCCGACGCCGCCAGCCGCGCCCGTCACCACGACGGGGCCGCTCTTGGGCGTGAGGCCATGTTTCTCCAGTGCGAGCACCGAAAGCATTGCGGTGTAGCCGGCCGTGCCGATCGCCATTGCATCGCGCGCCGACATCCCTTCGGGCAGCGCCACCAGCCAGTCGCCCTTGACCCGCGCCTTTTCGGCATAGGCGCCGAGATGGGTCTCGCCCATGCCCCAGCCGTTGCAGACAACCTTGTCGCCCGCCTTCCACTTCGGATGCGAGGATTGTTCGACGGTGCCTGCGAAATCGATGCCGGCGATCATCGGAAAACGGCGCACCACCGGCGCCTTGCCCGTGAGCGCGAGGCCATCCTTGTAGTTCAGCGTCGACCACTCGACGCGGACGGTGACGTCGCCTTCCATCAGCTCGGCTTCGTCGAACTGCGCCAGCGTAGCGGTGGTACCCTTTTCCGCCTTGTCGATCCGGATGGCCTTGAACGTTCCCACGGTAACTCTCCTCGACAGATTTTGCCGGGGATGTTTAGCGGATCAGGCGGGTTGCGCAACTAGCGCTCCAATTCCGAAGTTCGCGAAGTGTTCGCAGCAATATCGAGTGCGAACTTCGGAATTGAGAGGAGCGCTAGCAAGCTTTCTGATTGCGGTGCCGGTTATCGATTTGAAGTTCCTGACAGAAGCCGCCGCGAGCACCGCAGGAACTTCAAATCGCCGGCACCGCCCTCGGAACAGGCTTTTCGACGATCGGCAGGTTGATCAGCGCGGACAGCACGCCGAACAGGATCGAGAGCCACCACAACCACGTGTAGGAGCCGAACTGCTCGAACACGATGCCGCCGAGCCAGACGCCCAGGAAGCCGCCAACCTGGTGGCTGACAAAGGCGAAGCCGTAGAGCGTGGCAAACCAGCGCGTGCCGAACATCAGCGCGACCAGCGCCGAGGTCGGCGGCACGGTGGAGAGCCATGTCAGTCCGCTGATGGCGCCGAACGCGATCGCCGAGGAGGTCGTGATGGGGAACGAGATGAAGGCCAGGATCGACAGCGCGCGCGTGAAATAGATCGCCGACAGGATGTAGCGCTTCGGGATGAAGTTCTGCACATAGCCGACGCTGAGCGAACCGATGATGTTGAAGATGCCGATGGCAGCGATCACCCAGCCGCCGGTTTGCGCGGGAATGCCGCGGTCGACCAGATAGGCCGGCAGATGCACAGTGATGAAGGCGAGCTGGAAACCGCAGGTGAAGAATCCAAGCACCAGCAGCACATAGGAGCGATGACCGAAGGCCTCCGCGAGCGCAGTCTTGAATGATTGATCGTCGGCCGAAGGCACGTTGCTTGTGGCCGTGGGCGGAGTCGACAACGCAAGAGACAGCGGTACGATCAGCAGCATCAGTGCGGCAAATACAGTGAGTGCCGTCTGCCAGCCGAAACTATCGATCAGGGCGACGCCGAACGGCGCGAACAGGAATTGACCGAACGAGCCTGCGGCGGTGCCGGCGCCGAGCGCGATGCCGCGCTTTTCCGGCGGCAGCAGCTTGCTGAACGCCGACAGCACCAGGTTGAACGAGGAGCCGGACAGACCGAAACCGATCAGAACGCCAGCGCCGATATCGAGCGACAGCGGCGTCGAGGAATAACGCATCAGCAGGAGACCGCCGGCATAGAGCAGCGCGCCCACCGCCATCACGCGGAAGACGCCGAAGCGGTCGGCGATGGCGCCCGCAATCGGCTGGCCGAGACCCCAGAGAAGATTCTGCAGCGCTAGCGCAAGACCGAAGACGTCGCGGCCCCAGGCGAATTCGCGGCTCATCGGCTGCACAAAGAAGCCAAGGCTGGAGCGCGGCCCGAAGCTCAGAAGCCCGATGGCGCAGCCGCAGATGATAATGACCAGCGGCGTCCGCCAGTTGATGGTCGTACTGGCCGGACGGAGATCACCTGCGGTGGCGGACATCTGCATTTCCTTTTTGCTTTTGCGACTCGCCCCGGGCGAGGTCGGTCGGGCACATTGCGAGGAATTAATGCATCCGCATGAAAATCCCAGAGGCGACGTATCCAAAAAGCGCCGTGCATTGCTGCGATGCAAATTGGCGCTGTCGGACACGCCGATTTGTAAGGTGCTGCCTCTGGCATCGACGCTCGAGGCATGATACATTTGATTTACTCTAACTGAGTATAAGCAACGCACCGGCCCTCTCGTGGCCGGATTTCTCAAAGGCCATATATACTCATGTAGAGCATATATGGAGAAGGAGTCCCCTATGCCGATCACCGGACTTTATGGCCCCGAGGATTTCGCAAGCGCCAATCGCCGGCCTGCCGCGCCGACGCGGCCGGCGATCAGTCCCGCCGAACGCGCGCGGGCGCTGCCGATGCCATCGCTGGAATGGACCGATGAGGTCGAACGCGCCACCGCGCATCTCTATGCGCGGGTGGAGCACGTGATCTCGCCGGTCGAGTGGCCGCTGATGGCGCCGCACATCAAGGCGATCAACGAACTGAAGCGCGAGCGCGACGCCGTCATTCTCGCGCACAATTACCAGACGCCGGAAATCTTCCACTGCGTCGCTGACATCGTCGGCGACTCGCTGCAGCTCGCCATCGAGGCAAGCCGGGTGAAGGCCGGCACGATCGTGCAATGCGGCGTGCACTTCATGGCGGAAACCTCAAAGATCCTCAATCCGGAGAAGACGGTGCTGATCCCGGATTCGCGGGCCGGCTGCTCGCTCGCATCAAGCATCACCGGTGCCGACGTGCGGCTGCTGCGCGAGCGTTTCCCCGGCGTGCCCGTGGTCGCCTATGTCAACACATCGGCAGACGTCAAGGCGGAGGTCGATATCTGCTGCACCTCCTCCAACGCGGTGGAGGTGGTGGAAAGCCTCGGCGCCCCGACCGCAATCCTCCTGCCGGATCAATATCTGGCGCGCTACGTCGCCTCGAAGACGAACGTGAAGATCATTGCCTGGAAGGGCGCGTGCGAGGTGCATGAGCGATTTACCGGCGACGAGTTGCGCGCCTATCGCGAGGCCGATCCCTCCGTGCAGATCATCGCGCATCCCGAGTGCCCTCCTGATGTGCTGGCGGAAGCCGATTTCACCGGCTCGACCGCACACATGATCAAATGGGTCCGCGACAGGCACCCGAAGCGGCTGGTGATGATCACGGAATGCTCGATGGCTGACAATCTTCGCGCCGAGCTGCCAGAGGTCGAGATCGTGCAACCCTGCAATCTTTGCCCGCACATGAAGCGGATCACGCTGGCGAAGATTCTCGAGAGCCTCGTCTACCTCCGCGAGGAGGTCACCATCGATCCCGCGATCGCACATCGTGCGCGACGTTCGGTCGAGCGGATGATCAATCTCAGGAATTGAGCGGAGGCGAACATGAGAAATACCGATCTCCTCGCCAGCGACGTCGTCATTGTCGGCGGCGGCCTCGCCGGATTGTTCTGCGCGCTGAAGCTCGCACCGCGGCCTGTCACGGTGATTTCGGCGGCGCCGCTCGGGCAAGGTGCGTCGACCGCCTGGGCGCAAGGCGGCATCGCTGCAGCGGTGGCCGAAGGCGACAGCCCCGAAGCGCACGCGGCCGACACGATCGCGGTCGGCGCGGGCCTGGTCGACGAGCGCGTGGCTCTCCGCCTGGCGCGCGAGGCTCCTGCACGCATCGACGATCTCCTGCGCTATGGCGTACCCTTCGATCGCGATCTCGAGGGCAAGCTCGCAGTCGGCCGCGAGGCCGCGCACTCGGCGCGTCGCATTGTGCATGTGCGTGGCGACATGGCGGGAGCGGCGATCATGGCAGCCTTGACCGAGGCCGTTCGCAAAACGCCGTCGATCCGCGTGATCGAAGGCTTTGTTGCGGAAAACCTGCTGACCGATGACAATGGCGCGGTGACCGGCCTGCAGATTCGACAGGCCGATGACCCGCTCGACTCGCCTGTCGTGGTCGCCTCGCGCGCAATCGTGCTGGCGACCGGCGGCATCGGCCATCTCTATGCCGTGACGACAAATCCGGTCGAAGCGAGCAGTCTTGGCCTTGCGATTGCTGCACGCGCCGGCGCGGTCATTGCCGATCCCGAATTCGTCCAGTTTCATCCGACGGCGATCATGGCCGGACGCGATCCGGCGCCGCTGGCAACCGAAGCATTGCGCGGCGAAGGCGCGATCCTGGTCAATGAGAATGGCGAGCGCTTCATGGCGAAGCTGCATCCGCAGGCCGAGCTCGCGCCACGCGACATCGTTGCCCGCGGCGTGTTCGCCGAGATCACCGCCGGACGCGGCGCATTCCTTGACGCACGCAAGGCGCTCGGCGCACGCTTCTCGGAAAAGTTCCCGACGGTGTATGCGAGCTGCATCAGTGCCGGCATCGATCCCGCCACGCAGCCGATTCCGATCGCGCCCGCCGCGCACTACCACATGGGCGGCATCGCGGTAGATGAAAACGGCCGTACCTCGCTGAGGGGCCTCTGGGCGGGCGGCGAAGTGTCGTCGACCGGCGCGCATGGCGGCAACCGCCTCGCCTCCAACTCGCTGCTGGAAGCCGTGGTCTATGCCGTGCGGATTGCCGAGGACGTCAACGGCCACGACATCCCGCAGCTGACGCGACGGCCCGCCATTGTGATCGCAGGACAAAGCGCGCCGATGTCGCGGCTCGTCGAATCCAGCCTGCGCAACATGATGAGCTCTCATGTCGGCGTTACCAGGGATGGCAAGCATCTGGCCAAGGCGGTCCGCCTGTTCGCCGATATCGAGCGTAATACCGGCAGCATCGCCCTACGGAACATGGCGACGACGGCGCTGCTGGTCGCAGTGTCTGCTTGGTTACGTCGAGAGAGCCGCGGCGCACACTGCCGCTCGGACTATCCGGCGGAGGTCTCGGACCTCGCCCGCCGTACCATGACCACGCTCGCGGACGCCCGCGAAGTTGCGAACTCGCTCGCCGAGCACGCGCCGGCGCCTGTCGTCGAGCCGGAAACCGTTTGAGTGAACGCCATGATCACGCCCTCCTCCCTGCTCCAGCCCGACGCCTTCCTCTCGCCGCTTGCGATCGACGAAGCCGTCACACGCGCGCTCGGCGAAGACCTCGGCAGGGCCGGCGACGTCACCTCGATCGCGACCATACCGGAGGCAACCGCCGCACGCGCCGTGCTGGTCGCCCGGCAGGCCGGCACGGTCGCCGGTTTGCCGCTGGCGCTAGCGACCCTGCAGAAGCTTGCGCCTGATATCCGCATCGATGCCCGTGTCCGCGATGGCAACGCGGTCGCCGCCGGCCAGAAACTCCTGACTATCTCGGGCCCGGCGCGTGCAGTGCTCTCAGGCGAACGCACGGCGCTGAACTTTGTCGGCCGCCTCTCCGGCGTCGCCACCCTCACCGCCGACTATGTGAAACGCACCGACGGCACCAAGGCGCGCATCTGCTGCACCCGGAAGACCACGCCGGGGCTGCGGGCGCTCGAAAAATACGCCGTGCGCTGCGGCGGCGGCTTCAATCATCGCTTCGGGCTCGACGATGCCATCCTGATCAAGGACAACCACATTGCAGTGGCCGGCGGCATCCGCACGGTGCTGCAGCGTGCGCGCAGCCATGCCGGGCATCTCGTCAGCATCGAGATCGAGGTCGACACGCTCGATCAGCTCCACGAGGTGCTGGATACCGGGCTGGCCGACGTGGTGATGCTCGACAACATGGATATCGCGACACTGAGAGAAGCCGTGAAGATCGCCGGCGGCCGCGTCGTGCTGGAAGCCTCCGGCGGCGTCACGCTTAGTTCGATCGCCGGCATCGCCGCTACCGGCGTCGATTACATCTCGTCGGGCGCACTGACTCACTCGGCGCCGAATTTCGACGTTGCGATCGACATTGAAGCTTGAGGTCACTTTCTAGAAGCCATCCACCGGTCAGCGAAGACCGGCGCGCCCTTTCAGTTCGGCTTCGCTCTTGGCCTCCTCGACGAGCTTGGCCGAGATCGCGGCGGTTTCCGTCGGATTGGCCCAGCTCGGGGCGTCGCTGCCGTCGCCCCATTTGCGCGGGCGGTAGAAGGTGTGGACGCCGTACTTCCAGTTCCGCTTCATCTCGCTGACCCAGGACGGCCGCACCCAGTAGGCGTGGTAGTGCGTCGAGCGATCGACCTCCGGCAGCCACAGCTGGCCGTCAAGCATTGCCTTGGCGATCTTCTGCGCGCGGTCCCACATGTCGGGCTCGCGGATCACGTCCGGATGCCCGTCGCAGGCGAAGGTAAACTGGCAGGCGAGATGGCGGTGCTTGTTCTGATAGACCACGCCACACACCGTGTCGGGATATTTGCCGGAGAAGGCGCGATTGAGAATGACCTGCGCCACTGCGATCTGGCCGCGCACGGCCTCGCCCCGGGCTTCGAAGTATACGGCTTCGGCGAGACACTTCTCCGACTTGGCGCGCGACTTCTCGTCGAACAGGCCGAGCCGCTCGGCCGGCGTCTTGCCGCGCTGATTGTCGGCATTGACCTCGCCTTTCGGCGCAAAGCTGATGCCTTCACCGATTTTCACCGGCCCGTCGGCGTCGACCGGGAGCGAAGACATGATCTTCATGTCGGGGTCGGCAATCGCGCCAGGCACCACGATGGTCGGCTCTTCGCCGGGCTGCCAGCGCTCGATATTACCGGGGCTGCCGAGCGACGAGCCGAAGAACAGCGTGGATGTCTTGACGGAAAAGCTGTCGCGCGGCGCGCCTTCCAGCGCTGCCGGCATCTCGCCCGAGCGCCTGGCTTCGTGGGCCGGCTTGTTCTCCAGCGACAGCGACAGATCGTATTGCTTCAGCGGCGGCGCATTGAGCGCTTCCTGCAATTCGGGATCGAGCGGCGCCTGCTCGGCCTTGGGCGGCAAGCTTGCGGTCTTCGCGCCCATCACCGAGGAATTAGAGGTCGCGGGATCCTCGGGCCTGGTGCCGACGGGTGACGCGGTATCCTCCGACGCGGGCGGGCGCACGACCAGACGATCGCCCTTCAGGGTGCGATCGACCTTGGGGAAATCGGCCGCCTGATAACGCGGTGGCGGCGCCGCCAGCGGGTTGCGGGTAATCGCGCCGGTGATGTCACGGCTGTCGATGCTGGCGAGGTGATAGCTCGGCAGCTGCGGCGACGAGGTGCCGATCGGACGACCGAAGCTGTAGGTGGCAAGCTGCACATTGGCGGCGGCGGAAGATACGCGCTTCTGCCAGCGTTCCGCAGCGCCCGATTGACGGGCCAGCAGTGAACCAATGTCCTGATAGCCGACCTCCGTCGGCATCAGCGAGAAGATGCTAAGGCCGAGCACGAAGGACGCAAAAGTACGCACGTCCTTCGGCCGGGTACGCAACCCAAACATGGTACGCTCACGCAACGCTTACTCGGTACGCGATCGATGTGCAGTACATCCGTGCAACTTCGACCAAAATTGTTGGTACCGAATTTAGGTTGCCGCGGAGTTAATCGGCGTGGCCGGCGCGATACAGGCAAGGGATCGCTGCGATTTCCGCTGACGCATCGAAAATGCTGGTAAATGCGCCCTCGACGAAACTGGTAAATATCCGGTCAACAAAAATGATGAAGGAATGAGGCATGTGGGAATACGGGCGCCCCACTCTCATCATGGCCGGGCTTGTCCCGGCCATCCACGTCTTCCTTTTCCGAGTGCACCAAAACGAGGATGCCCGGGACCAGCCCGGGCATAACGCCGTCTCTGACGATGAAGCGTGGGAACGATGACTACGCCTGGCTCGCGACCTGCTTGCCGAGCGCGGCTTGCGCGGCGGCGAGGCGTGCGATCGGCACGCGATAGGGCGAGCAGGAGACATAGTCGAGCCCGATCTGG
>DATEJC010000224.1:0-11540 GCA_035278345.1 Bradyrhizobium sp.
ATCCAGCGGATGGAGGCCAGCGATGGCGTCATCCGCGGCAACGTCGATTCCCTGATGAAGCTGATCGGCGCACTCGACCGGGCCGGCATCGAATTGATCAGCGACAACGCCACCAGTCAGGGCGGAGGCCGCGGCATCCGCTTGCGAACCGCCGCGCTCTCCTCCGATCCACGTCAGGACAAGAGCGCGGGCAAGAGGTCGTAGGGGCGCATCCTGATGACATCCGTCGCATTCCTCATGCTCTGCGCTGCCGCGTTGCTGGGGACTGCGCTGCTGGCCGTCGCAAGTGCGCGCGTGCAAGCGGCAACATCGCTCATCTATAGTGCGACGCTGGTCATCACTGTTGCCGCTGCGGTCGCCTCTGTCGCCGCCCTCACCGGCCGTGCCGACGTCGGCGGACTTGCGCTGCCGATCGGCCTGCCGTGGATCGGCGCGCATTTTCGCATCGATGCGCTGTCGGCTTTCTTCCTGGCCGTCGTGAATGTCGGCGGCGCGGCGGCGAGCCTCTATGCGATCGGTTACGGGACGCATGAAGAAGAACCGCATCGCGTGCTGCCGTTCTTCCCGGCCTTCCTCGCCGGCATGAACCTGGTGCTTCTGGCAAACGATGCGTTCACCTATCTGCTTTCCTGGGAATTCATGTCACTGGCGTCCTGGGCACTGGTGATCGCGCATCACCGCGATGCCGAGAACCGCCGCGCGGGCTTTGTCTATCTGATCATGGCCAGCATCGGCACGCTCGCCTTGCTGCTGGCGCTCGGCCTGCTCGCAGGCGCCGGCGGCGACTATACCTTCGAGGCCATTCGTACCGCCGCGCGCACCCCACAGACGGCTGCGATGGTGCTGGTGCTGGTGCTGATCGGCGCGGGATCCAAGGCCGGCCTCGTGCCGCTGCACGCCTGGTTGCCGCTCGCGCACCCCGCCGCTCCAAGCCACGTCTCCGCGCTGATGAGCGGCGTGATGACCAAGGTCGCGGTCTACGGCTTCATCCGCATCGTGTTCGATCTTGCCGGAAACCTGCCGTGGTGGTCAGGCGCGCTGGTGCTCGCCGTCGGCGGCCTCTCCGCCGTGCTCGGCGTGCTGCAGGCGCTGATGCAGGACGACACCAAGCGCTTACTCGCCTATTCGACGATCGAGAATATCGGCATCGTCTTCATCGGCCTTGGCCTCGCGCTCGCCTTCCGCGCCAATGGAATGGAAGCCGCTGCCGCGCTCGCCATGACGGCGGCATTGTTGCACGTCCTCAACCATGCCCTGTTCAAGAGCCTGCTGTTCTTCGGCGCCGGCGCGGTGCTGGTCGCCACGGGCGAGCGCAACATGGACCGGCTCGGCGGACTGATCCATCGCATGCCGGTGACGAGCTTCCTGTTTCTGGTCGGCTGCACCGCGATCTCCGCATTGCCGCCGCTCAACGGCTTTGTATCGGAGTGGCTGACCTTCCAGGCCATCCTGCTCAGCCCCGACGTGCCGCAATGGACGCTGAAGGTGATGGTGCCGGCGGTGGGCGGATTGCTGGCGCTGGCCGCGGCCATTGCCGGCGCGACCTTCGTCAAGACCTTTGGCATCACCTTCCTCGGCCGCCCGCGCAGCAATGAGGCCGCGACTGCGCGGGAGGTCGACCGCTGCTCGCTCGCGGCAATGGCGCTGCTGGCATTGCTTTGCCTCGTCACCGGCATCGTGCCCGGCTTCTTCATCGATGCCGTTGCGCCGATCACGCGACAGCTCACCGGCGGCGCGATTCCCTTCCAGGCCGGCCTGCCCTGGCTGACCATCATGCCCGCGGTCGCGAGCGAAAGCTCCTACAACGGCCTGCTCGTGTTCCTGTTCATCGCGACCTCCGCCATGCTGGCCGTCTGGACCATTCATCGCTTCGCTTCTCACGCGATCCGCCGCGCGCCGGCGTGGGACTGCGGCTTTCCCGACGCCAGCCCGCTGACGCAATACTCCGGCAGCAGCTTTGCGCAGCCGATCCGCCGCGTCTTCATGGCGCGCACCTCCGCGACGCGCGAAGAGGTGGCGATGCCGGCACCGGGAGACATGCGGCCGGCGCGTTTCTCGCTCGTGGTCACCGATCCCGTCTGGACCTGGCTGTACCAGCCCTTTGCCAGCGCCATCGAATTTGCATCGCTGCAACTCAATCACCTGCAATTCCTCACCATCCGCCGCTATCTCAGCCTCGTGTTCTTCTCGCTGGTCGCGCTCTTGCTGGTGCTCGCGATATGGAGCTGATTTCCCACCTCCTCGTGCAGTTGATGCAGATGCTGCTGGTGCTGGCGGCAGCCCCGCTGCTGACCGGCTTCGTGCGCAAGGTGAAGGCGCGGCTGCTGCGCCGCCGCGGCCCGCCGATCGTCCAGCCCTACCGCGACATCCTGCGGCTCCTGAAAAAGGAAGTGGTGGTCGCCGAAAATGCGTCGTGGATTTTCCGCGTCGCGCCTTACGTGATCTTTGCCACCACCTGGGTTGCGGCTGCGCTGGTGCCGACCTTTGCGACCGGTCTCTTGTTCAGCTGGTCCGCCGACCTCATCGCCATCATCGCGCTGCTGGCAAGCGCCCGCTTCTTCCTGGCGCTGGCTGGCATGGATGTCGGCACCGCCTTCGGCGGCATCGGCTCCAGCCGGGAAGTCATGATCGCCTCGCTCGCCGAGCCCGCGATGCTGCTGATCGTCTTCACCATGGCGCTGGTCGCGCGTTCCACGCAGCTCTCGGCCGTAGCTGATCTGCTGTCGGCATCCGGGGTCGGCTTGCGCGTGTCGCTCGGCATGGCGCTGCTGGGACTGATTATCGTGGCGATCGCGGAGAACGGCCGCATCCCCGTCGACAACCCGGCGACCCATCTCGAGCTCACCATGGTGCACGAGGCCATGGTGCTGGAATATTCCGGGCGGCATCTTGCGATGATCGAGCTTGCCGCCGCGGTGAAGCTCCTGCTGTATGTCTCGCTGGTCGGCTGCATCTTCCTGCCATGGTCGCTCGCCGGACCAGACAGCTCCACCGCCGGTCATCTCGCCGGCTTCGGCCTCTATCTCGGCAAGCTCGCCGCGCTCGGCTTCCTGCTTGCCGTATTCGAAACCGCGATCGCCAAGATGCGGGTGTTCCGCCTGCCCGATTTCGTCGGCGGCGCCCTGATGCTCGGCTTGCTCGGCACGCTCCTGCTGTTCGTTTCGAGGAGCCTGTAGATGGGACTCGGGATCACCTTCGACATCGCGCATCTGCTGGCCGGCGGCCTCGTGCTCGTCAGCTTCCTGATGATCACGCAGCACCGGCTCTACTCGTTGCTCAATGCGTTCGCGTTGCAGGCGGTGCTGCTGTCGGCCTCCGTCGCCTGGCAGGCCTACGTGCAGCACGCGCCGCATCTCTACATCACCGCCTTCATCGCACTGGTGTTCAAGGCCATCATCGTGCCGGTCGGCCTGCACCGCATCATCCAGCGCCTCGGCATCCATCGCGAAATCGAGACCGTGATCGGCTCCGGCACCACCATGCTGGTCGGCATGGGGCTGGTGGCGCTCTCGATGACCGTCATGCTCAAGGTGACGCCGGGTGCCGACCCGCTGGCGCGCGAAGACCTCGCCTTCGCGCTCTCGGTGGTGCTGCTGGGTCTTCTGATGATGGTGAGCCGGCGCAACGCGGTGAGCCAGGTGGTCGGCTTCATGTCCCTGGAGAACGGGCTGGTGCTTGCAGCCGCCGGCGCGCGCGGCATGCCGCTGGTGGTCGAGATCAGCGTCGCCTTTTCCGTGCTGATTGCCTTCTTCGTGATCGGCGTGTTTTTGTTCCGCATCCGCGAGCGTTTCGACACCGTCGACGTGCAGGCGCTCGACCGCTTCCGGGGAGAGCGCCGATGATCGTCTCGGCCTCGACCGGCGTCTACGCCATCCTCGTCATTCCCGTCGTGGCCGCGGCAATCTTCGCCGTACTTCCCGGCTATCGCATCTCCTCGCGCCTCAATGTGCTGGCCTCGTTCCTGACCTTCCTCTGCTCCCTGTCGCTGTTCTTCGGCGACCATGGCGGGCGGGGGCCCTATCTCTTCGTCGACGATCTCAACATCGCCTTCATCGTGCTCAACACCTTTGTCGGCTTCACCACCAGCGTGTTCTCGGCGAGCTATATCGGCCATGAGCTCGACACCGGACGGCTGACGCCGGTTTACCTGCGCTTCTATCATGCGATGTATCAGGTGATGATCGGCGGCATGAATCTGGCGCTGACGGCCAACAATATCGGCCTGATGTGGGTGGGCATCGAGCTTGCGACACTCACGACCGTGTTGATGGTCGGCATCTACCGCACCCATGAGGCGCTGGAGGCTGCCTGGAAATATTTCATTCTCGGCAGCGTCGGCATTGGCCTTGCGCTGTTCGGCACCATCCTCGTCTACGTGGCGGCGCTGCCGGTGGTCGGCCAGGGCCTCAGCGGCATGGTGTGGACCGTGCTGGTGACACAGGCAGCCAAATTCGATCCCGCGCTGATCAATCTCGCCTTCATCTTCCTGCTGCTCGGCTACGGCACCAAGGTCGGTCTCGCGCCGCTGCACGCCTGGCTGCCGGATGCGCACGCCGAAGGCCCCACGCCGATCTCGGCGGTGCTGTCGGGCCTCTTGCTCAACGTCGCGCTCTACGCGGTGCTGCGCTTCAAGATCCTGCTCGCGGCCAATCCCGGCGCCATCGCGCCGGGTCCCCTGATGGTGACGCTCGGCCTCGTGTCGCTGCTGTTCGCTGCCTTCATGCTGTACCGCCGGCGCGACATCAAGCGGCTGTTCGCCTATTCCTCGATCGAGCACATGGGCATCATCACCTTCGCCTTCGGCATGGGCGGGCCGGTCGCAAACTTCGCGGGCCTGCTTCACATGGCCATGCACAGCCTGACCAAATCCGGCATCTTCTTTGCGGTCGGCCACATCGCGCAAATCAAGGGCACGCAACGCATCGCCGACATCCGCGGCCTGACGCAGACCCATCCCTGGCTCGGCTGGAGCCTTGTGATCGGCGTGGTCGCAATCGCGGGCCTGCCGCCCTTCGGCGTGTTCATGAGCGAATTCCTGGTGGTCAGTTCGACCTTTGCGCGCGAGCCGCTGCTCGCCATTCTCCTTGTGCTCGGCATCCTGTTGGCGCTGGGCGCGCTGTTCCTGCATCTGGGTGGCCTCGCCTTTGGCGAACCGACCGGCAGCGACGCGCCCTCCGATGCGTCCTACGTGCCGATGGTCGTGCATTTCGGCCTCGTGCTGATCGCCGGCATCTACTTGCCGGCGACGCTGGTGGCCTGGTTCCGCAACGTCGCCGAGATCTTGGGATAGCTGAAGATGGCGGGCCTCACCGAATTCTTGCGCAAGGGCGACATCGCAGCGGATCACCGCCCATGGCCGCGCCTCGCCGTCACCACGGAGATCTGGCACGAGGCGATTGCGGGATTGGCCGGCGGGCAATGGCAGTTGCTTGGCCTCTGGGGCGAGCCAGACCGCGTTCACATGGCGTTGCGTGACGAAGCGGATGAGGCGATCGGCGTCGTCAGCCTCGATTGCCAGGGGCACCGCTATCCCTCGGTCGGCCTGCATCATCCGCCCGCGCTTCGCCTGGAGCGCAGCCTCCGCGATCTGTTCGGTCTCGAACCGATCGGCCTGCCAGATACGCGCGGCTGGCTCGATCATGGCAATTGGGATGTCAGGCACCCGCTTGCCGCAAAACCTGATCCGGCGCCGATCGACAAGGCCTACCGGTTCCTGCCGATCGAAGGCGACGGCCTGCACCAGATTCCGGTCGGCCCTGTGCACGCCGGCATCATCGAGCCCGGGCATTTCCGTTTCACCGCCAATGGCGAGACGGTGGTTCGGCTGGAGCCGCGCCTCGGCTATGTCCACAAGGGCATCGAGGGCTTGATGGCCGGTGCGACGCTGGAGGCGGCAGCAAAACTCGCCGGGCGCACTTCCGGCGACAGCACCGTTGCCTATGGCTTTGCCTTTGCGCGCGCCGTCGAGAACGCGATCGGTGCGGAAGCGCCGCCGCGCGCGGCGGCCTTGCGCGCATTGATGGCGGAGCTGGAGCGCATCGCCAATCATCTCGGCGATTTCGGCGCCATCTGCAACGATGCGTCCTTTGCACTGATCCAGGCCCATTGTGCGGTGTTGCGTGAAAAAGTGCTGCGTGCGGCGCAGGCGGCATTCGGCCATCGCCTGATGCGCGACCGCATCGTGCCCGGCGGCGTCATGGCCGACATCGGCGCCGACGGCGACGGCGCTATGCGTGCGCTGGTCGCCGACATCAGGGCACTCTTCCCCGCGCTGGTCGAACTCTACGACAACACCGCCTCGCTGCAGGACCGCACCGTGACGACGGGCACGGTGCAGCCGCACCTCGCCCGGCAATACGCGCCCGGCGGATATATCGGCCGCGCGTGCGGCCGCGCCTTCGACGTGCGCAAGAATCTCGCTTATGCACCTTACGACGGGCTCGCCTTCGACATGCCCTTGCTCGAAGCCGGTGACGTCAATGCGCGGGTATGGATCCGCATCCGCGAGATCGAGCAGAGCCTGTCGCTGGTCACACAACTGCTGGACGGCATGCCGCAAGGCGCGATCCGGATCGATCTGCCCGTTGCCGGCGCTCCATGCGAAGGGATGACGCTCGTCGAAGGTTTTCGTGGCGACATCCTGGTCTGGCTTCGCCTCGATGCCGGCAATCGCATCGCGCGCTGTCACTTGCGCGATCCCTCCTGGTTTCAGTGGCCGCTGCTGGAGGCCGCGATCGAGGACAACATCGTCGCCGATTTCCCGCTCTGCAATAAATCGTTCAACTGCTCGTATTCGGGGCACGATCTCTGATGCGGAAGCTTTTGTTCCAGAGCCTGGTGCAGATGTCGCTGACGGAGCCGGCGCCCTCCGTCGGCGACGCGGCGCTGGCCGAAATTGGCGCCGCGCTGTCGAACGCTGCGCGCCGGCAGCTTGGCCGCTCGCTGTCGATCCGCGAGGTCGATGCCGGCTCCTGCAATGGTTGCGAACTGGAGATCCACGCACTCGGCAACGCCTTCTACGATCTCGAACGCTTTGGTCTGCGCTTCGTCGCCTCGCCGCGCCATGCCGACGTGCTGCTGGTGACGGGACCTGTGACCAAAAATATGCGCATGGCGCTGGAGCGCACTTACAACGCGACGCCCAACCCGAAATGGGTGGTGGCGGTCGGCGACTGCGCCCGCGACGACGGTTGCTTTGCCGGCAGTTATGCTGTTGTCGGCGGTGTCTCCGCGGTCGTGCCGGTCGACCTGCACATTCCCGGCTGTCCGCCGCCGCCGCTCGAAATCCTGCGCGGGCTCCTCGCCCTTCTCGAAACCGTGTCGACCGCCAAAACGTGAGCGCCGCGAGGGCCGGGTTCCATCTCCCTGTCCCATCGAGATACAGCCGCTGCGGTCGAACTTGACGTGATCACAAAAGCGGGTTCCGATGCGTCCTCATCAAGAGCCGGCTCGGAATGGCCCAACCGCAGATGTCCCAAATGTCTGGCGAAGCCGCATCGACGGAGCAGCTTCGGCACAATCTTGAGACGCTTGCGAAAGAGCGCGACGACGCCTTCCGCGCGCTGCAGGAACGCGAAGCCGAGCTGGCGCGGATCCAGCGCATCGGCAAGGTCGGCGGCTTCGAGGTCGATCTCCGCCAGGGAATTCAGAACCGCAGGTCGCCGGAATATCTGATGATCCACGGTCTGCCGCCGGAAGCGCGGCACGAGACCCTGGAGGACTGGGTCAACCGCATCCACCCTGAGGATCGCGAGCAGGTCCTGAAGTACTTTCAGGACGCGCTGGCGGGAGACGGCACGGAATACGCCGCGCAGTACCGCATCATCCGCCCGAACGACGGGCAGATGCGGTGGATCAGTGTGGTCGCCGAGATCGATCGCGATGCGGATGGCCGCGCGCTGCGCCTTATCGGCGCCCATATCGACGTCACCGACCGCATGCTCGCACAGGAAACCTTGCGCGAGAGCGAGGAACGCTTCCGCCTGATCGCCAACAGCGCACCGGTGCCGATGTGGGTCACAAAACTCGACCGCACGCGCCTGTTCGCCAACCAGGCCTATCTCGATTTTCTCGGCCTGCCGTTCGAGCAAGCCATCGTGTTCGACTGGCGCAAGGCATTGCATCCGGAAGACCTGCCGCGCATCCTGCAGGATCAGATCGCCGGCGAATCTTCGCTCAAGCCCTTCGTGCTGGAGGCGCGCTACAGGCGCGCCGACGGCGACTGGCGCTGGCTACGGTCGGAATCGCAGCCGCGCTGGGACCCGACCGGCAAGCATATCGGCTTCATCGGCATCGCGCACGACATCACCGCGGCCAAGCACGCCGAGATCGAGCTGCGGCGGATGAACGAGATCCTCGAGCAACGCATCGTCGAGCGCACCGCCCAGCTCGAGTCGAGCGAAGCCCAGATGCGCGCCATCTTCGAGACCAGCCATCAATACCAGAGCCTGCTCGACGAGGCCGGCCACGTGCTCTACGCCAACGCGACGGCGCTGGCAGGGATCAGCGCCGACATTTCCGATGTGATCGCGCGGCCGTTCTGGGAAACCCCGTGGTTTTCAACGACGCCAGGCATGAGCGAGGCCGTGGAGGGCTTTTTTGCCGACGTCATGAACGGGCAGGAAGTCCAGACCGAGATGCTGCTGCATCTGCCGACCGGCGAGCGCTATTTCGACTTTGCCATGCGCCCGCTGCGCGATCAGCACGGCACAATCATCGGCGCGGTGCCTGAAGCGGTCGACGTCACCGAGCGGCGCCAGAGTGAGGAAGCGCTGCGTCAAGCGCAGAAGATGGAAGCCATCGGCCAATTGACCGGCGGCGTTGCGCACGACTTCAACAACCTCTTGACCATCATCCGCTCCGCCACCGACTTCCTGCGCCGCCGCGAACTGCCCGACGAGCGCCGCCGCCGCTACATCGACGCCATCTCGGAAACCGTGGAGCGCGCCTCCAAGCTGACCGGCCAGTTGCTGGCGTTCGCCCGCCGGCAACCGCTGAAGCCGCAGACCTTCAATGTGGGCATGCAGGTCGAGGCCGTCACGCAACTGATCCGCCCGCTCGTTGGCGCCCGCATCCGCATCGACGTCGAGATCGAGGATCCGGATTGTCACGCGGTGGCTGATATCGCGCAGTTCGAGACCGCGCTGATCAATCTTGCGATCAACAGCCGCGACGCCATGAATGACGAAGGCCGCATTGCGATCACGGTGACGCGGGCCGGCGGCATCCCTCCCCTTCGCGAACAACACGGCCGCACCGGAGAATTCGTAGCGATTGCCATCCAAGATACCGGCACGGGCATTGCCGCCGACATGCTGGAGAAGATCTTCGAGCCGTTCTTCACCACCAAGGAGATCGGCAAAGGCACCGGCCTTGGCCTCAGCCAGGCGTTCGGCTTCGCCAGGCAATCCGGCGGCGACATCGGCGTTGCAAGCGCGCTCGGCCAGGGTGCGACCTTCACCTTCTATTTGCCGCGCGTCGCCTCGCCCGCTGCCGCATCGCAAGCTATCACGGATGCCGAACCGGCTGCGCGCGGACGCGGCTATTCCGTGCTCGTGGTAGAAGACAATGACGAGGTCGGGCGCTTTTCCACCGAACTGCTGGAAGACCTCGGCTATCGCGTCAAGCGCGTGGCGGATGCCGCCTCCGCGCTCGCCCTGCTCGCGACCGACGAGTTCGCCGCCGATCTCGTTTTCTCCGACGTCATCATGCCCGGCATGAACGGCGTCGAGTTCGCAAACATCGTTCGCGAGCGGTATCCCGGCCTGCCCGTGATCCTGACCAGCGGCTACAGCGAGGTGCTGGCGGAGAATGCCCATGCCGGATTCGAACTGATTCAGAAGCCTTACTCCGTGGAATCGCTCTCGCGCGTCTTGCGCAAGGCGATCGTGCGGCCGGAGCGCGGCGGAATGTAGCATCCCGCCCACCCCGGACATCGGCTCTGCCGCACTGCGGCGAAAATCATTTCGTCTTGCCTTTGCCTGGGAACGGGTGTGACAATCGCGACCTCCAAGTATTGTGTGGGGGAGCGCGTGCACCAGCCAGACAAGACCGGCAACCAGCCGGCGCCATTCCAGGGCATGACCTTGCTGCACGGCATGACCCTGCTCCGCGATCCGCTCCTCAACAAGGGCACGGCGTTTTCGGAAGACGAACGCGAGAAGTTCGGATTGCGCGGCCTGTTGCCGCCTTGCGTGCTGACAATGCAAGCGCAGGCCGATCGCGTGCTGACCAATCTGCGCAATTTGCCGACCGATCTCGAAAAGTATGTTGCGCTCAACGCATTGCACGACCGCAACGAGGCGCTGTTCTTCCGCGTCGTCTGCGACAATATCGACGAGATCCAGCCGATCATCTACACGCCGACCGTCGGGCTCGCCTGCCAGAAATACGGGCTGATCTTCCAGCGCCCGCGCGGCATGTTCATTTCCGCCAACGAGCGCGGGCACATCGCCGAGGTGCTGAAGAACTGGCCCTATCAGGCCAAGCTGATCGTCGTCACCGACGGCGAACGCATCCTCGGGCTCGGCGATCTCGGCGCCAACGGCATGGGCATCCCCGTGGGCAAGCTGTCGCTCTACTCCGCCTGCGCCGGCGTGCATCCCGAGCAGTGCCTGCCGGTCGTGCTCGACGTCGGCACCAACAACGAGGAATTGCTGCGCGACCCCTATTATCTCGGTCTCAGGCAAAAACGTCTAACTGGCGCGGCCTACGACGAATTCGTCGACGAGTTCATGACGGCGGCGCGCGCGACGTTCCCGGATGTGCTGATCCAGTTCGAGGATTTCGCCAACCACTCCGCGTTCCGCCTGCTGCACAAATATCGCGACACGACCTGCGTCTTCAACGACGACATCCAGGGCACGGCGGCGGTTGCGCTCGCCGGCCTATTCTCGGCGCTGCGCGTCAGCGGCGCCAAACTCAGGGATCAGAGGCTGCTGTTCCTCGGCGCCGGCGAAGCCGCGACCGGCATTGCGGACCTCGTGGTGTCAGCGATGATGGCAGAGGGCCTGTCCGAACAAGAGGCCTTGTTACGCACCTGGCTGGTGGATTCTCGCGGGCTTGTCGTGCGCGGCCGCGACGGTCTTTCCGGCCACAAGCTTCGCTATGCCCACGATCACGCAAGGGTGGCCGACTTTGCGGCCGCGATCAGGATGCTGAAGCCGACCGCGATCATCGGTGTTGCGGCGGTCGGCGGCGCTTTCACGCCGGAGGTCCTGCGCCTTATGGGCGAACTCAACGAGCGGCCGATCGTGTTTGCGCTGTCCAATCCGACCTCGAAGTCGGAATGCTCGGCGGAAGAAGCCTATCGCTACACCGAAGGACGCGCGCTATACGCCTGCGGCAGTCCCTACGATCCGGTGAAGCTGGCCGGAAAGACCTTCGTGCCGCGCCAGGGCAACAACTCCTACATCTTCCCTGGCGTTGGCCTCGGCGCGATCGCGAGCCGCTCGAGGCTGGTCACCGACGAGATGTTCATGACGGCCGCGCATGCGCTTGCCGACTGCGTCAATCCTGACGATCTCGACCAGGGCAGCCTC
>DATEJC010000225.1:0-2013 GCA_035278345.1 Bradyrhizobium sp.
CTTGAATAACAATCGTGGTAACAACCGCAGGCGTGGCCGCGGCAACAATCGCCAACAGGGCGGGCAGCAGGTCAATCGTATTGATAGCCGGGCGCGGGGCAATGCACCGCAGCTGCTGGAGAAGTACAAGAAGCTCGCTCACGACGCGCACCTGAACGGTGATCGCGTGACGGAGGAATATTACCTCCAGTTCGCCGATCACTATTTCCGTGTCATTGCCGACCAGAGGCAGCGCCAGGAAGAAACGCGCCACCAGCGCCGGGACGACCGGCCGCAGGAGTACGGCGACGATTATGGCATCGATGATGACATCTACGGCGAGGGCCCGCCCTCAAACGTCAACGGCATGAACGAGCGCGTCGGAAACGATCGTGGTGGAAACGATCGTGGTGGAAGCGATCGTGGCGGCAACGATCGCGCTCCGCGTTTCGAGCGCGAGACGCAAGGGCAGGCGCCCGCCGATAAGCCCGTTGAGGCGCCCGTGAACCTGGGGGCCGTGAGCGAAGAGGCTGGAAACGAAGAGGCCACCGAAAGCAACCGCTCGATCTACGAACCCGCGGAAAATCCTTTCGTGCGCGATGGCCGCGCCGGTCGTGGGCTTAAGCAGCGCAAGCCGCGCCGCCGCCCACGCGAGGATGGTGAAGATGGTGACGAGGCTGCCAATAGCGGAAGCGCCGAAGCAGCCGCCGTCCCGGAAGGCGGCTTCGATCCGGCCGCATTGCCGCCGTCATTCTCGAAGGCCGCTGAAAAGCCTGCGGAGAAGCCGGTTGACGTTCCGGCCGAACCGGCAGCGGAGGAAAAGCCCAAGCGCCGCCGCACCCGCAAGGCCGCGCCGCCGCCCGAAGGGACGGATGACAAGCTTGAGGCCATGAACGGCTGAATGATCTGACAACCCGCCGGGCGTGCGCAACTTCGCTTGCGTCAATGCCGGGCGGGTTTACAACCGGGCGGCGATGCACTCCGAACGGCACGTCCGCGCCCTCCCTAGATTCCTGAAGCAGGCCGCTCGCTTTCCCGGCACCACCGCGATAGGTGCCGGCGTGCTTGGCGCTTGCGGTTTTCAGCCGCTCTCGCTCTGGCCGCTTACCCTGCTGGCCGTGGCCTGGTTGCTTGAACTTGGCGTCCGCACCGGCAGCCGACGCCTCGTCCTAATGATTGGCTGGTGCTTTGGCCTTGGCCACTTCACGCTCGGCAATAACTGGATCGCCACGGCCTTTACGTATCAGGCGAATATGCCGGCCTGGCTGGGCGGCATCGCGGTGGTTCTGCTCTCGCTTTATCTTGCGATCTTTCCGGCCCTGGCGACGCTCGGTTCCTGGCTCCTGATCCGTCCGGACAAGGCGGCCGCCGAGCCGTGGCGGTTCCTGGCGTTCGTTCTGGCCTTTGCCGCGACCTGGATCGCCACGGAGTGGATGCGCGCCTGGGTCTTCACGGGATTCGCCTGGAATCCGCTCGGCGTCGCCCTGCTCGGTCAATTCGACACGCGCGGGCTGGCGCTGGTGACGCCGTGGATCGGCACTTACGGCCTCTCGGGCCTGCTTGTGCTGCTGGCCGGATTGCCGGGCATCTGCCTGCGTGCAGCTGGCGCAGGACCGGCCACGCGGCGCTGGTGCTGGGCGCTGCCGCCACTGGCCCTCGCGGCGGCTCTTGCCACGCTCATGATCCTGCCCGACCCCTGGGCCGCGCGCGATCGGGGGGCGGTGCATTTCACTTTGATCCAGCCAGACCTCCGCCAGGAAATCATTGACGATCCGCGCTGGTATGAAGCCAACTTCATCAAGATGGCCCGCCTGTCCCAACCCCTTGATCCGGGAGATCGGCGCGTGGTGTTCTGGCCGGAGTCGGGGGTCGGCGATTACTTGCGCGACGGCTATCCGCCCTATCTCTATCGTATGTATACATACGCCGGCGATCCGGTGATCGCTCGAGAGCGGATCGGCCGGGTCATCGGCCCTTACGGCCTGCTGCTGACCGGCGCGGTCGACCTGGTGATGCGGAACGAAACCCCCATCG
>DATEJC010000226.1:0-8801 GCA_035278345.1 Bradyrhizobium sp.
CGCCGCCCGCATGGCGGCGACAAAACCGGCATGAGCGCGATCGACGACCTGCCGCCGCTGCGCGAGGTCATTCGCGAGCATTCCCTTTCGGCACGCAAATCGCTCGGTCAGAATTTCCTGCTCGATCTCAACCTCACCGCACGCATCGCGCGCGCGGCGGGTGCACTGGAAGATTGCACCGTGATCGAAGTCGGCCCCGGCCCCGGCGGGCTGACGCGCGCCCTGCTCGCGCTCGGCGCGCGGCGCGTGATTGCGGTCGAGCGCGACGAGCGCGCGCTGGCGCCGCTGCAGGACATCGCCAGGCGTTATCCCGGCCGGCTCGATATCGTCTGCGCCGATGCGCAGACCTTCGATCCGCGAGCGATGCTGAACGGCGAACGCGCGAAGATCGTCGCCAACCTGCCCTACAATATCGCGACGCAACTGCTGATCGACTGGCTCACCGTCGAGCCATGGCCGCCCTGGTACGACATGATGGTGCTGATGTTCCAGCGCGAGGTTGCCGAGCGGATCGTCGCGCACGAAAACGACGAGGCTTATGGCCGGCTTGCGGTGCTCGCCAACTGGCGCGCGGAAACAAAGATCCTGTTCGACATCTCGCCGTCGGCCTTCGTGCCGCAGCCGAAAGTGACTTCTTCCGTGGTGCGGCTGGTGCCGCGCGCAAATCCCGAAGCCTGCGATCGCCGCGCGCTGGAGCAGGTTGCGGCCGCCGCCTTCGGCCAGCGCCGGAAGATGCTGCGCCAGAGCCTCAAATCGCTCGGTCTCGACCCGGCACGGCTCGCCGCTGCGGCGCAGGTCGATCCGACGCGGCGCGCGGAGACCATCCCGGTCTCCGGCTTTGTTGCCATGGCGCGCGAATTGGCCGATATACGGGCCGCCAAGCAATCATAATCCGTCAGGGAGAGAGCCAATGGCGCTGATGCGTCGCCAGTCACTCGTCAAGTTCGATGCGCCGTTGTGTGAGACCATCGTCGACACGCCGAAGCCCAAGGCAACGGAAGTGCTGGTGCGCATCGAGCGCTGCGGGCTGTGCCACTCGGACCTGCACATCCAGGACGGCTATGCCGATCTCGGCGGCGGCAAGAAGCTCGACACCACGCGCGGCATGGTGCTGCCGTTCACGCTCGGCCACGAGATCGCCGGCGTCGTCGAGGAAGTCGGCCCCGATGCGCCGAAGAACCTGATCGGCGCCAAGCGCGCGGTGTTCCCCTGGATCGGCTGCGGCCAATGCCGCGATTGCGCCAATGGCGATGAGAACCTCTGCGTCAAGCAACGCTTCCTCGGCGTCTCCATCGACGGCGGCTTTGCCAGCCACGTGCTGGTGCCCGACGCAAAATATTTGCTGGAATACGATCCGCTGCCGGTGAACCAGGCGGCGACCCTGATGTGCTCGGGCGTCACCGCCTATGGCGCGCTGAAGCGGCTGGTGGACCGGCCGCGGCAGCGCAATCTCCTGCTGATCGGGCTCGGCGGCGTCGGCATGATGGGCCTGTCGTTTGCGCAGGCCATGTTCAAGCAGCCGATTGCGGTTGCCGACCTCAGCCCCGCTGCACGCGAAACCGCGCTCAAGAACGGCGCTTCCGTCGCCTACGATCCCGCCGAGCCCGACGTGGTCAAGCGCATGATCAAGGAGACCGAAGGCGGCTTTGACGAGATCGTCGATTTCGCGGGCAACGAGAAGTCGATGGCCTTTGCCGTCTCGGTTGTTGCGCGCGGCGGCAAGATCGTGGTGTCCGGCCTGATGGGCGGCAATTTCAGCTTGCCGATGGTGCAATGGGTCTACAAGCGCATGACCATCGAAGGCTTCATGGTCGGCACGCTCGCCGAAGGCAAGGAATTGATGGCGCTGGCGCGCGCCGGCAAGATCAAGCCGACGCCGATGCGCGAAGAGCCGATGGCGGACGTGCAGAAATGGATCGACGAACTGCGCGCCGGCCGCGTCGTCGGCCGCATCATGCTGAAGAACTAGAGCATGATCCCGACCCGAAGGGCCGCGTAATGGGTACCGGTTTTTTCGGACAGGATAATGCTCAAATAGCAAGCTTTTTCGCGCGATTTTTGACCCCGCCGGCTCGCAGCCTGCGGGTCTTAATTAAGCCTTAACGACTCCGGATTTGCGGCTCATTGCGACCCAGATTCTCGCAGAGAACGGGCCGGTGAAATTGCGTTGCGTTGCGTCCCGGAGGTGTCCATGAAAACCCGCGCTGCAAAATTCGTGGCGGCGATTATCGTCTCCATTCTTTCCAGCGCGAATGGCTTCGCCGCTCCTGAAAGTGCCGCTCCCGACAGCGCTGAAAAAGTCGCCGACACTTGCCTGACGTCTCCTCGTGAATACGCCCCGCCCGGCACCCGTTGGCGCTACCGTGTCGAACGGAGCACCGGGCGTCACTGCTGGTTTCTGAAGGATGATGCCGGAAAGGCTGCGGGCAAGGCCGCCGAGCAATCGACGGCGGCAGCAGACGAGCCTGCGCCGCCGCCACGCAGCAAGAAGGCCGCAGCGACGCGCTCGCTCTCCGATGCGCACGCTGAATTCTCGCGAACGCCGGTCGAGCCGGACACCACGCCCGCACCGGCGCAAAGCGCGCCGGCTCCGGCGGCAAGCGCTGCGGTCGTCGAGAGCAATCAACCTTCCGCTGCCAGGAACGCAAACATGCTGGCGCCATCAGCCGCATCGCGCTGGCCCGATCCCATGTCGACAGTGAACCCCGCGGCCGCACCGCCTGCTCCGCCGGCGCCGGCCGACCAGGGTGCCGAAGCACGAACCCCGCCCACGGCGACGCCGCCGGCAAAGCCGCAAGCCATGCCGCGCGTCGTCCCGCCGGTCCCCCTGTCGGAGAAGCCGATGTCGCTCCCGATGCTGATCACCATCATCGCTGGCGGTCTGTCGGTCCTCGCCGTGCTGGTGAGCGTGTTGTTCGCCTGGCTTGCCTCCCGCCGCAACCGGTTGGCGCCGATCGCGCCGATGCCGCCGCTCGAAATGCTGGATCAGGCGCGCCGGCCCGGCGATCTCTATCGGGAGAGGAAGCGGCAGCGGGAGAAGACCAAGCGCTGGGCCGCCTGAGGCGTCACTTCTCGAGCTGGCGCTGCAGGTTGCGCACGAATCCGGTGAGGCCGATACGGCGCGCGCGTTTCAGCCGTTCCGCCTTCAGGATCGACTGCACCTCGGCGAAGGCATCGTCGACGTTCTGGTTGATGACGATGTAGTCGTATTCGGCCCAGTGGCTCATCTCGTGGCTGGCGCGATCCATGCGCCCGCGGATCACCTCTTCGGAATCCTGCGCGCGCGTGTGCAGGCGCTTTTCGAGGTCGGCCGCCGAGGGCGGCAGGATGAACACGCTGACGACGTCGGGCCCGGCCTTTTCGCGCAGCTGCTGGGTGCCTTGCCAATCGATATCGAACAGAACATCCCGCCCTGCGGCGAGCGCCGTTTCGACCGGCACGCGCGGCGTACCGTAGCTCTTGCCGAATACCGGAGCCCATTCGAGCAGGTCGCCGTTTGCGACCATCTGGTCGAAGCGCTTCTGGTCGACGAAATAATAGTCCTTGCCCTCGATCTCGCCCGGCCGCATCGGCCGCGTCGTCGCGGAAACCGACATTTCGAGGCCGCCGACCTTTTCCATCAGCATCCGCGATAGCGTCGTCTTGCCGGCGCCCGACGGCGAGGACAGCACGAACATCAGGCCGCGCCGTTCCACCCCGTCAAATCCCTGGCTGCCCGCCGCCATCGCCTCACTCCAGATTCTGGACCTGTTCGCGGAACTGCTCGACGACGTTCTTCATCTCGAGCCCGGTGTTGGTGAGCTCGATGTCGTTCGATTTCGAACAGCAGGTATTGACCTCGCGATTGAATTCCTGGGCGAGGAAATCCAGTCGCCGCCCGACCGGTCCGCCCTTGCCGAGAATGTCGCGCGCCTGCGCGATGTGGGAGGCGATGCGGTCGAGCTCCTCGCGGATATCGGCTTTGGTGGCGATCAGCAGCGCCTCCTGGGTCAGCCGGTCCTGATCGAAGCGGTCGGACGTCTCCAGCAGCATCGCGATCTGCTCGGCGAGCCGCGCGCGGATCGCTTCGGGCTTGCGGCCGGGCGCGGCCTCGGCGCGTTTTGCCAGCCTTTCGATCTCGTCCATGCGAGCCCCAAGCACCTGTCCGAGCGTTGCGCCTTCGCGGCGGCGCATCTCGACGAGACTGCCCAGCGCCTGCTCGAACGCTGCCATTGCCGCCAGCTTGGCGGCCTTGTCCTCTTCCTCGTCGCTCTCGGGCTCAACCACTTCGATGACGCCCTTGATGGCGAGCAGGCCGTCGACGCTGGGCGCCACCGCGTCGATCTTGCCGGCAACCTGGCCCGCGACCTTCACCACGGCAGCCAGCACGTCCTCGTTGATGCGCACCTGCGCCACGGCGTTGGTGCGCTTGACGCTGAGATTGGCGTAGACGGTGCCGCGCGAGAGCAACTCGCCGGCGCGCTTCTTGGCGGGCGCCTCGATTTCGTCCCAGCCCGGCGGCAGCCGCAGGCGGAGGTCAAAGCCCTTGGCATTGACCGATTTCAGCTCCCACTCGAAAGTATAGGGACCGCTGGCGCCATGGCTGCGGGCAAAACCGGTCATGCTCGACAGCGCCATCGCGAAAAATTCTCCAAACGCAGCGGGATGAGACTCAAGAACGCGCGACCATAGGACGATTTCGCGTCAAGTGGAATCGGCTTGGCCGTGCGCCAGGCGAAGCCTAGCGCTGCACTATCGGAGGCGAGCCCGTCGATTGCGCGGCACCCTGCCGTGCCGGAGCCTGTGCGGGCGCAGCCGGTGCAGGAGCCGGCGGTCGCGCCGGCCGCTTCGCCGCCGGAGGCCTTGTGCCGGCGGTCGGATTGCTGTCGGTGCCAGCCGGCACGCCGGCGGCGGCGGGCGGCAGCGCCTCCTCGGCCGGCTCGACCGTGTCGTTCTGGATCTGCTTCTCCATCGCGCGCAGCTTGGCGACGTTCTTCTGGTGTGCGTCGTAGGTTTCCGTGAAGGTGTGGCCGCCGGTGCCGTCGGCGACGAAGAACAAGTCACGCGTGCGCGCCGGGTTGGCGGTGGCCTCGAGCGAGGCGCGTCCCGGATTGGAGATCGGCCCGGGCGGCAGGCCCTCGATCACATAGGTGTTGTAGGGCGAAGGCTGGGTGATTTCCGAGCGCTTGATCGGCCGTCCCAGCGTGCCCTTGCCGCCGACGAGGCCATAGATGATGGTCGGGTCGGACTGCAGCTTGATCTTCTGCCGCAGGCGGTTGGTGAAGACGGCTGCGACGCGGCTACGCTCGTCGGCGCGTCCGGTTTCCTTCTCGACGATCGAGGCGAGCGTGACGAGCTGCTCCGGCGACTTGATCGGGATGTCGGGATTGCGGCGCTCCCAGATCTCGGCCAGCACGCGCTTCTGCGTCTGCTGCATGCGCTGGATCACCTGCTCGCGCGTGGTGCCGCGCGGGAATTTGTAGGTCTCCGGCAACAGCGTGCCCTCGCGCGGAATCTCGCGCACGTTGCCGGCAAAGATATCGTTGTCGGAGAGCCGTGCCACGATCTGCTCGGAGGTCAGCCCTTCGGGAATCGTGATCGCATGCTGCACCACCTTGCCCTCGACGATGGTGCCGATGACGTCGCGCAGGCTGGCGTTCTTCTGGAACAGGTACTCGCCCGGCTTCAGGTCAGAGCTCGCCTTCAGCGCATAGACGCTGCCGATGAAGATCCAGGGATTGACGTTGATCACGCCCTCTTTCTGCAGCACGTCGGAGATGTCGCGCTTGCCGGCGCGCGCGGGGATGTTGACGATCCTGTCTTCCTTCAGCGGCCCCGCCGATTCCAGGATCTGCTTGCCGTAATAGTAGGAGACGCCCGCCCCGATCATCAGCAGGATCAGGATGGTGAAGATGGCGTTGCCCACCACCACGAACGGATTGCGCGCACGCTCGGAGCGCTTGGGCGGCGGCGGCACCTGCTCGGGCTCGAGCGCGGCACGCGGACTGCGGGGCGAAATGGGCGGCCTCTCACTCATCGATGCAACCTGGTTCCTGCCGGTTCAATCGTGGCCGGACAAATCCTCGGCCTGCCAATAGCATACGCCCGCAACTAGGAGTCGTCGCCGAATACGGCAAATCCGTGAATTAATTTGAAACTCGCGCTCAATCAGTCACGCGCTGCACGATCACGGAAGCATTGGTGCCGCCGAAACCGAACGAATTCGAGAGCGCAATGTTGATCTCGCGCTTGCGCGCCGTGTACGGCACGAGATCGATCGCCGTCTCGACCGACGGGTTGTCGAGATTGATCGTCGGCGGGGCGACGTTATCGCGAATCGCCAGAATGCTGAAGATCGCTTCGATCGCGCCGGCCGCGCCAAGCAGATGGCCGGTGGATGATTTGGTGGATGACATCGACACTTTCGAGGCGGCATTGCCGAGCAGCCGCTCCACTGCACCAAGCTCGATTTCGTCGCCGAGCGGCGTCGAGGTGCCGTGCGCATTGATGTAGTCGATGTCGGAGGCCGTGATGCCGGCGCGCTTCATCGCGGCCGACATGCTGCGGAAGCCGCCATCGCCGTCGGGCGTCGGCGAGGTGATGTGATAGGCATCGCCGGACAGACCGTAGCCGGTCACTTCGGCGTAGATTTTCGCGCCGCGGCGCCTGGCGTGCTCGTACTCCTCGAGGATGACGACGCCGGCGCCCTCGCCCATCACGAAGCCGTCGCGGTCCTTGTCGTAGGGGCGCGAGGCCTTCTCGGGCGTCTCGTTATAGCCGGTCGACAGCGCGCGCGCGGCGCAGAAGCCGGCCATGCCGATCCGGCAGATCGGCGATTCCGTGCCGCCCGCCACCATCACGTCGGCATCGCTAAGCGCAATCAGGCGCGCCGCATCGCCGATCGCATGCGCGCCGGTCGAACATGCCGTCACCACCGAATGGTTGGGACCCTTGAGGCCGTGCTCGATCGAGACATAGCCGGAGGCAAGATTGATCAGCCGGCCCGGAATGAAGAACGGCGACACCTTGCGCGGCCCCCGCTCCTTCAGAATGATCGCGGTATCGGCAATGCCGGAGAGACCGCCGATGCCGGAGCCGATCAGCGTGCCGGTGGCGCAACGCTCTTCTTCGGTGGAAGGATGCCAGTTGGCGTCGTCGAGCGCCTGCTTGGCGGCGCACATCGCATAGATGATGAAGTCGTCGACCTTGCGCTGGTCCTTCGGCTCCATCCACTGGTCGGGATTGAAGGTGCCGTTCGAACCGTCGCCGCGCGGAATCATGCAGGCGATCTGGCAGGTCAGGTCGGACGCGTCGAAGGTGTCGATCTTCCTGGCGCCGCTCTTGCCGGCCAGGATCTTCGTCCAGGTCGGTTCCACGCCACAGCCGAGCGGCGTGACCATACCGAGCCCCGTGACGACCACCCGTCTCATGTCAAAACTCCACCCTTGGGAATCGCGGCCGATAGCAAGAAACCGGGGGACCGCACGACCGCGGTCCGTCCGGCTTCGCAAGCCGCGAGGGCGTCAGCTCTTTGCGTTCTTTTCGAGAAACTTGGTCGCGTCGCCGACGGTCAAAATGGTTTCCGCGGCATCGTCGGGAATTTCACAACCGAATTCTTCTTCAAACGCCATCACGAGCTCGACGGTGTCGAGACTGTCGGCGCCGAGGTCGTCAATGAAGCTCGCGCTGTCGACCACTTTGTCGGGCTCAACACCAAGGTGTTCGACCACGATCTTCTTAACCCGCTCGCCAATCTCACTCATCGTTCAACCTCGTGCTTGTTCCATTTGTCCCGACCCCAAGACATCCCGAAGACGATAAGAGCCATCGTGGTCGTAAAGCTTCCTTCGCAATCGTGCATTGATTCGTCCCGGTCCTGTCCCTGGACCGGGCGAATGTGGGCAGGCTTTGCACCGCCAATATACAGGGTTTCAAAATCCTGCAAGGCGTTCTTTGCCCATCCATTGCGCCGTTCGGTTACCACACTTCCAAACCCTTGACTATAAGGGCGAAACCGGCCGGCGGGCGGCTCCTGCGCCGCCGCGACGGGGCGCTATTGGGCTCAAAACATGGCCATTCCGCCGTTGACGTGAAGGGTCTGCCCGGTCACGTAGCCGGCCTCGTTGGAGCTGAGATAAACCGCCGCAGCTGCGATGTCGTCGGGTGTCCCCAGCTTTGCTGCAGGAACCTTGGTCAGGATGGCTTCGCGCTGCTTGTCGTTGAGCGCGTCCGTCATCGGTGTCTTGATGAAGCCCGGCGCGATGCAATTGGCGGTGACGCCGCGCTTGGCATATTCCGCACCGACCGTCTTGATCAGGCCGATGATGCCGGCCTTGGACGCGGTGTAATTGGCCTGGCCGGGATTGCCGGTGACGCCGACGATCGAGGTGATGGCGATGATGCGGCCAAAGCGCTTGCGCATCATCAGCTTGGTGGCGGCGCGCGCCAGGCGGAAGGTCGCGGTCAGATTGACCTGGATGACGTCGTCCCAGTCCTCGTCGCGCAGCTGCACGAACAGGTTGTCCCGGGTGACGCCGGCATTGGCGACGAGGATGTCCACCTGCCCCATGGCCGCTTCCGCCGCCGGCACCAGCGCCTCGACCTCGTCGCTTTTCGAGAGGTTGCAGGGCAGCACATGGACGCGTTCGCCCAATTGGGCGGCCAGACCATCCAGCACTTCGCGGCGCGTGCCCGAGATCGCCACCGTCGCGCCCTGCTTGTGCAGCGCCTGCGCGATCGCGCCGCCGATGCCGCCAGTTGCGCCGGTGACGAGCGCCGTCCTGCCAGTCAGATCGAACATGAAAACTCTCCCAAAGCATGAT
>DATEJC010000227.1:0-2165 GCA_035278345.1 Bradyrhizobium sp.
AGTAACCCTTTGCGTCGCCGTTCCTTTATTACCGCCGTTGCAGCGCTCGCCTTCACCATCGCGAACGGCGCTGCGCCCGCCGCCCATTCAAAGAGCGTAGCGGCTGATGGTGCCGAGCGGCAATCGGGTTATGCCCGTCACGCAATAGTCGCAGCCGCGAATCCTCTGGCCACTCAGGTCGGTGTCGAAGTCCTGAAAGCCGGAGGCTCGGCGGTTGACGCCGCGGTGGCGATCCAGGCGATACTGGGCCTCGTCGAACCGCAAAGCTCTGGCCTCGGCGGCGGCGCCTTCATGGTCTATTATGATGCGAAAGTCCGGAAGGTCACGGCCTATGACGGCCGGGAAACAGCGCCGATGGGCGCGACCAACCGACTGTTCCTGGGCGATGACGGCAAACCTCTACCCTTTTTCGAGGCAGTGCTCGGCGGTATCTCCACCGGAGCGCCGGGGGCGATTGCCATGCTCGACATGGCGCATCACGACCACGGCCGCCTGCCCTGGGCGGATCTGTTCAAGCCGGCGGAGAAGTTGGCGGAAGAGGGTTTTATCATCAGCCCGCGCCTTGCCGGAATGATCGCACTCAAACAAGTGCCCCAGCCCTCAGCGCCTGACGCCAAGCGCTATTTCACCAAGACCGACGGCACCCCGTACGTCGCCGGTGACAGGCTGAAGAACCCTGATTATGCGCGCACGCTCCAGCGCATAGCTCGATATGGAGCCTCCGGCCTGCTGACCGGCCCCATCGCGCAGGACATCATCAAGCGTCTGCATGAAGATCCGCATCCCAGCACGATGGTCTTGGCTGATCTCGCATCGTACCGGCCGACGTCGGGGCCCGCCCTATGCGAGCCGTATCGCATTTATATCGTATGCACGCCTCCGGCCCCTTCGGGCGGCCCGGGTCTGCAAATGGCGCTTGGAATCCTTAATTACACGGATATCGACAAACGTAGCGCCGCAGACCCGACGGCCTGGTTCCAATTTGCTCAGGCCAGCCGCCTCGCTTACGCCGATCGCGATCGCTACGTGGGGGATCCTCGTTTCGTCAAAGTCCCTCTTAAAGGTCTGCTGGCCCCAGCGTACCTCCAACAGCGCGCCAACCTGATCGGCGAGAAGGCCGGCCCGATAACCTTCGGCCTGCCGCCAGGCGCTCCTCTCGCCGGACCCGATTCGACGATCGAGCCCGGCGGCACGAGCCACTTCGTGATCGTCGATGCGCAAGGCAATGTGGTGTCAATGACGACCACAGTGGAAAGCATCTTCGGATCAGGCCGGATGGTGGACGGCTTCTTTCTCAACAATCAGCTTACCGATTTCTCGCTTTCGCCCACTGACCCGGACGGTGTCCCGGCGGCTAACGCTCCGGCCCCTGGCAAGCGTCCCCGTTCAAGCATGGCCCCCACGATCGTGCTAACCCGCAACGGCCGTTTCCTCGCCGCCGTAGGATCGCCGGGCGGCAGCTCTATTCAGGCTTACAACCTCAAGGCGCTGATCGCCCTGCTCGACTGGAAGATGGCCCCGCAAGCCGCGGCCGCATTGCCCAATCTGGTGGCGAAAGGGGATAAGTTCAGCGCGGACCGGTTCCCGCAGCCGATCATGCAGGCCCTCGCCGCGCGGAACATGCCACTGTCCACTGCGCGGGGCGAGGAGTCAGGTATTCAGGCTGTGATCGCCCGCAACGACGGTTACGAAGGCGGCGCTGACCCTCGCCGGGAAGGCACTGCGCGCGGTTTCTAGAGCCGCTCTACCGCAGCCGTGCGGCGTGCCAGGCCACGTGCTCCGCCATGAAGGTGGAAATGAAATAATAGGAGTGGTCGTAACCCTCGTGCATGCGGATCGTTGCGGGCTGGCCGGCCCTTTCGCAGGCGTCCGCCAACAACAGGGTCTTGAGTTGTTCTTCAAGGAAACCGTCCGCATCGCCTTGATCGACCAATAGATCAGGCAGGCGGGCCCCGTCTTCGATCAGGGCGCATGCATCGTATTCTCGCCAGGCGGTTCGATCGGCGCCGATATAGCCGGTCAGCGCCTTTTCGCCCCAGGGGCAATTGAGAGGACTCACGATCGGCGAGAAGGCGCTGGTCGAACGGAAGCGACCGGGGTTGCGCAAACTGATAGTCAGCGCTCCATGCCCGCCCATCGAGTGGCCTGTGATGCCCTGACGCTGC
>DATEJC010000228.1:0-11085 GCA_035278345.1 Bradyrhizobium sp.
CCGCGGTCATGGCGAGCCGATCCGCATGTTCATCGACATGGAGCAGGAAGCCTCGATCGTCTCGCTGTTCGCCAACAAGGGCGGCCGCAAATTCCTGGTCGCCAACAGCGAGGGCCAGGGATTTGTGGTCAACGAGGACGACTGCGTCGGCAACACCCGCAAGGGCAAGCAGGTGATGAATGTCGATATGCCGGTGGAAGCCTGCGCGATCGCAACCGTGGCCGGCGACACCGTCGCCGTGATCGGCACCAATCACAAGATGGTGCTGTTCGGCATTGAACAGGTGCCGGAGATGGCCCGCGGCCGCGGCGTGCGCCTGCAAAAATATTCGGGCGGCAAGCTGTCCGACGTCGCCGTGTTCGATTCCAAGGCCGGCCTGATGTGGAAGGATTCCGCCGGCCGCGAGCAGAGCATGACCATCAAGGAGCTCGCCGACTGGCGCGGCAACCGCGCCGATGCCGGCCGCCTCGCGCACGGCCTGCCGAAGTCGAACAAGTTCAACCGCGGGGTGGAATAGGGCGGCATCCTCACGAAGATTCGTCATGCCCGGCCTTGTGCCGGGCATTTTCGTCTTGTCTGATGCAAGTGACAATGACGTGGATGGCCGGGTCACGCCTGGCCATGACGGGCAGAGGGGGAGGCGGCGATGCGTGCGATCGGCCTGGCATCCGTCTTGGGAGTTGTCGCCGCGACGTTTCTTGCGGTGCCCTGCGCACTTAAGGCTCAAACCATTCCGGGCGCACTGCCTGAGTCCGCCAAAGCGCTCGCAAATGGCGAATGGCCGGCCTATGGCGGCACCTATGCCGCTGCGCGCTATTCGCCGCTGACGCAGATCACGAAAGACAACGCGAAGGACCTGCGCGTGGCCTGGCGCTGGAAATCGCCGGATATGGCCGTGCGCGCGCGACGGCCGGAAATCGGGCCGACATTCCTCAATGAATCGACGCCGCTGATGGCGAGTGGCGTGCTCTACACCTCGACCTCGCTGTCGCAGGTGGCCGCCATCGATGCCATCACCGGCCAGACCAAGTGGGTGTTCGATCCCAAAATCTACGACAACGGTCTCGGCATGCCCGCAAATCTCGGCTGGCTGCACCGCGGCGTCGCCTATTGGAAGAGCGGCGACGACGAGCGCATCATCATGCTCACCGCCTTTGCGCAGATGTACGCGCTGGATGCGAAGACCGGAAAGCCCGTGATGGACTTCGGCACGAACGGTCGCGTCGATCTCCTGGCAAGCCTGCGCCGCCCGGTCGATCCCAACTACTACACCATGACCTCGCCGCCGGTGATCGTGCGCGGCGTCATCGTCGTCGGCTCTTCGGTGTTCGATTGGTGGGGCAAGCGGCCATCACCTCCCGGCGATGTCAGAGGCTTCGACGTCAGGACCGGCCGCCTGCTCTGGACTTTCGACACGGTGCCGCAGGGCGAGGAGCCCGGCGTGGAGACCTGGGAGAAGGATTCCTGGAAGGAGGCGGGCAACGCCAATGTCTGGGCGCCCATGAGTGCCGACGAGGAGCTCGGCTACGTCTATCTGCCGGTTTCGACGCCGACTAATGATTACTACGGCGGCCACCGCCCCGGTGACGGTCTCTACGGCGAAAGCCTGGTCTGCATCGAGGCCGCTACCGGCAAGAAGGTCTGGCACTACCAGCTCGTGCATCATGGCCTGTGGGACTATGATCCGCCCGCAGCCCCAAACCTGATCGACATCACCGTCGACGGCAGGAAGATCAAGGCCGTGGCGCAGCCGACCAAGCAGGCCTTCCTCTACGTATTCGACCGCATCACCGGCAAACCGGTGTGGCCGATCGAGGAGCAGCCGGTGCCGGCCTCGACGGTGCCCGGTGAGCAGGTCGCCAAGACCCAGCCCATTCCGTCCAAGCCGAAGGCGTTCGACCTGCAGGGTGCGCGTGACGAAGACCTCATCGACGTAACGCCCGAGATCAGGAAAGAAGCGATCGAGATCGCCAATGCCTTCGACCGCGGCGGCCTCTACACGCCACCCTCGCAGCGCGGCACGATCACCGTGCCCGGCAATGCCGGCGGCGCCAGCTGGTCGGGCGCGGCGATCGATCCCGACACCAACATGCTCTATGTCGGCACTTACCGCGTTCCGACGCTTATCACCGTCCGCAAGCCCGAGGCTTTTCAGGGCAGCTACGATTTCATCGGCTTCGGCCGATACATCGCGGGTCCCCGCGGGCTCCCGCTCCTGAAGCCGCCGTTCGCCAGCATCGTCGCCATCGACATGAATACCGGCGAGCACCGCTGGCGCATCCCGGTCGGCCACAGCCAGGCGATGCCGGCAATCAAACGGCTCAATCTACCCGACGATCTCGGAGTACTGGCGCGTAGCTGGGCGCTGATCACCAAGACGGTGATGATCGTCGTCCAGATGGGTTACGTCGATCCGCCGCGCTTCGTGCCGGGCTACAATCTGCCATTCAGGGATTTCCACAACCTCGATCCGCGGCTTTGGGTCCATGACAAGGCGACCGGCGAAAAGATCGCTGAGCTCGAGTTGCCGGGTAATGCGACGGGATCGCCGATGACCTACATGGCCCGCGGCAAGCAGTTCATCGTCTTTCCCGCTGGCGGGGGCCCGGTGCCCGAAGAGCTGATCGCGGTCGCCTTGCCGTAGCGAAGGCGCTACGCCTTCGCCTTGTTGGTCGGCCAGTTGTGCGTCTCGTTGGTCGCATCGCGGCACCAGCGATAGAACGCATCGTACAGCAGCATGCCGGCTTCGAGTTGTTCGAGGTCGTCGTCATACATGCGCGACAGCCCGAGCGAGGCCGCGAGCAGGCCGGGCGCCTCCGGCGACAGCTCGAGCCGGCCCGTGTCGGCCGCGCGCACCATGGTGGCAAGCCGGAGCAAAGGCGGTGTCGCCAGCCCGAACTCGTCGATCATCACGTCGAAGGTGCATTTTTCGCCGCGATGGCTCCAGTACACGTTCTCGATATCGAACGGCGCCGCATTGAAGCGCTCGCCCACCGCAACCACTTCCGACGGCGCCACGTACAGGAACACCGCATTGGGATCGACAAAGCGCCGGATCAGCCAGGGGCAGGCGATGCGGTCGATCTTCGGCCGCGAGCGCGTCACCCAGACTGTGCGGCCCTTGGCGTCGCGCGGCGGCAATTTGGTCGCGTCGATCAGCGGCAGTTTTGCTTCCTTCCAGCCTTCGAAGCCGCCTTCGAGCGATTCGGCCTCGACATCGAGATGCCGCAGCCACGCCGCGGTGCCCTGCGCGAGCTTCTCGCCGCGGAAGCAGACCACGATCGCGGGCTTGCCCGCGAACTCGCTGCCCCATTCGGCGGCGTTGGTGTGGCTGCGCCTGATAGCGCCGGGGATCAGCCGCTGGTCGGCGGCAAAATCCTCGTCGGTGCGCACGTCGATCAGGGCAGGCGTCTTCGCCGTTCCGATCAGGCGGATCAGCTTTTCGGATGAAATGATGGTTGGTGCTGGCATGGTTGCGCCCTCGCATAGGAGTTACGGGACGCGATTCTTGGGCATGTCGCCTCGTGGGGAGATCGCAGCATCCCCATGACCCGAATAAACCGGCTGCCATCGGCACTGTCAACCGGTTACGCTCGGGGCGCCTTGTGCCCGGGCGGCTTCCGACCTAGTTTTCGTCCACGGGGACAAGGCAGGCTCCCCGTCAGACGGCCCGCCGTCCAAGCTCTGCGCACCACTCGTCGAGTGAGGATTGCGCATGGACGCAGGGATTGCAGATCAACCGAAAACCGCGACCGGCTCCTCGCTGATCGCGCTGCTTTACGCGGCCCGCGCGCTGCGCGGCTTCGGCGACGGCTTTGCCATCATCATCCTGCCGGCCTACATGACCGCGCTCGGCTTCGATGCGGTGGCGGTCGGCATCGTCGCCACCGCTTCGCTGCTGGGTACTGCGCTGCTCACTCTCGTCATCGGCTGGATCGCGCCCCGCTTCGATTTGCGCGCGCTGCTGCTGTCGGGCGCGGCGCTGATGACGGGGACGGGTTTGGCGTTCCCCAATGTCGAGCATTTCACGCTGATCGCACTGGTGGCCTTCGTCGGCACCATCAATCCTTCCGGCGGCGATCTCGGCGTCGCCGTGCCACTGGAGCACGCCGCGCTGGCGCGCACGGCGTCCGACGCCAGCCGCACGCAGGTGTTTGCGCGCTACAGCCTGATCGGCGCGCTGTGCGCCGCCGCCGGCTCGCTCGCGGCCTCGCTGCCGGATTTTCTCGTCGCCTCCGGCAGCTCGCAGCTGGGCGCCTTCCGCCTGATGTTCTACGGCTACGCTGCGCTCGGCGTGATCTGCGCATTGCTCTACCGCCAGGCCCCGCACGCCCGCGCGGAGGAGAAGTCGCATGCACCGCTCGGCCCGTCGCGCGGCACCGTCTACAAGCTCGCCGCGCTGTTCTCGATCGACGCCTTCGCCGGCGGCTTTGTCGCGCAATCGCTGCTGGTGCTCTGGCTGTTCCAGCGCTTCGACCTGTCGCTGTCGGCGGCCGGCCTGTTCTTCTTCTGGGCGTCGACCCTCAGCGCGTTCTCCTATCCGGTTGCCGCCTGGATTTCGCGCCGCATCGGCCTCGTCAACACCATGGTCTTCACGCATATCCCCTCCAGCATCTTCCTGATCCTGGCGGCGTTTGCGCCCAACCTCTACGTCGCGCTGGCGCTGCTGCTGTTGCGTTCGGCGCTGTCGCAGATGGATGTGCCGACCCGCACCTCCTACGTGATGGCCGTGGTGACGCCGGCCGAGCGGCCGGCCGCGGCGAGCGTCACCGCAGTTCCGCGCAGCCTCGCCTCCAGCATTAGCCCGGCGATTGCCGGCGTGCTGCTGACCACGAGCTTTTCCGGCCTGCCGCTGGTCGTCTGCGGCGCCCTGAAGATCGCCTATGATCTCGCGCTGCTGTTCTCGTTCCGCCATATCAAGCCGCCGGAAGAGCAGGGCGAGTGAATCCGGTTCACGCCACCAGGCTTGTAGGTTCCATTTCGCCGCATTGAATGCACGCGATCATGCACTGTGCCGCGTTGCTGACGCCGCAGCGCCACTTCCCGCCATAGTTGAAAAATCAGTTGTTGCGATCCGGGTACATCGTCTTGCGGGTCGATCGGCTACGCTCCAATCCGCAATTGGACTTTCTGCCAGCGCAATCGGCCGCGAGTGAAGCGGTGGTGAGATGGAGCAATCAACATGAAGAAGTTGTCGGCAGTCGCGATTGGAATGGCAGTATTGGGATTCGCATCGTCCGCGTCAGCGGCCGACATGGCCGTCAAGGCCCGTCCGGCACCGCCCCCGGTTATGGCGCCGATCTATGATTGGACCGGTTTCTACATCGGCGCCAATGGCGGGTGGGGCAACAGCCACAATTGCTGGGATTTCGTGACGGCGGGTGGAGTAGTGGTCGCCGATGGATGCCGCGACGCCTCAGGCGGCATCGTCGGCGGCCAGATCGGCTATCGCTGGCAGGCGGGCCAGTTCGTGTTCGGCCTGGAAGGCCAGGGCGATTGGGCGGACCTCAGCGGCACGCGTGTCAGCTTGATCGATCCGGCGTTCTCTACTCGCACGCGCGTCGATGCCATCGGGCTTTTCACCGGCCAGATCGGCTACGCCTGGAACGCGGCGCTGCTGTACGTGAAGGGCGGCGCGGCGGTGACCGGCAACCGCTTTGACATCCTCACCACTGCCGGCGGTGTGAACCTGGCATCGGCCGATGCGACCCGCTGGGGTGCTGCCGTCGGCGTCGGCTTCGAATACGGCTTTGCGCCCAACTGGTCGGTCGGCGTGGAATACGATCACCTCTTCATGGGCCACGCCAACAATTCGTTCTCGGTCGTGAATCCGATCGTTGCCGGTGCGTTCAACCGCATCAACCAGGATGTCGACATGGTCACCTTGCGTTTGAACTACCGCTTTGGCGGCTTTGGCGCGCCGGTAGCGGCGCGTTACTGATCTTTTGTCAGACGCAATCCCAAAGCCCCGGTTCGCCGGGGCTTTCTTGCCTCGGCGAGTCGCTCACCGGCCTAGTAGTTCAATGACGTACCGGCGACGCGGAACACAACGAAGAACCACGCCAGCATCAGGCAGCTCGTCGCGAGCAGCGAGTGATGGATGCGGCTCCAGCGGCCGCCGATTTTCCGGCGCCAGAACGAGAGCGCCGCCCATGCCGCCAGACCAGCGCCGAGCACGCCGGCCCAGGCAGACGCATAGAGCGCCATCAAATAGGGGTCGAGCGCTGCGCCGAGGATCGTATAGTCGGCGCTGGCAAACGCAAACAGCGCTGCAGCGGCGATGATGACGGCCACGTCGATCAGCAACACCAGCCTCACCACAAGGTACCAGCGGCGATCGTCGCGCTCCTTGCTCCACGGCTTCTTGCGCCAGCGCCGCCACAGTGCCGCGGCCGGCCAGGCCAGCAGCGACAACACCACGACGAAGAGGCTCGCGGCAACGCCGGGCGCGATCCAGCGCAGATCGAGCCACCAGGGCACGCGCTGCAGGATCAGTCCGGGCTGCGCAAAATGTGCGCCGCCGCCCGCCCGTTCGACGAGGGCAAGCCGCGCCGGCCCTTCATAGAGATTTTTCGCCAGCCGCTTGAACGTCACGCCGTCGCCGAAGGGAAAGGCGGCGGGATAAAGTTTGAGATTGCCGTCGGCGTCCCTGCGGATCACCAGCTGCGTCTGCAAATCCTGCAGCCGCACCACGGTCGTCTCCGCGCGCCGGCTGGGATGCAGTGCGCCCAAGAGGCTTTCCTCGGGGAAGGCGCTCTCGGCAGCCGCGCCGGTGGCGCGCGGCACTTTTGGCAGGAAATGCCGCGCAATGGCGACAACGGGATTGGGAATGTTGCGCAGATCCTGCACCGAATTGATCCTGCCCATGCTGTCGCGCGAGACGAAAATGCCAATCCCCTGCTCGGGGAACAGCGCGAGGTTGCTGAAGAAAACCATGGTCGCGCCATCATGCCCGACCATGGTGTGACCTGCGATCTTGCCGCCGAAGAATGCGAGACCAACGGAGCCGGCCGCCGTCGCATGGACCTGCGTCATCATCTCGTCGAGCCGCGCCTTGGCGAGGATGCGAACGCCGTCGAGCTCGCCGCCGTTCAACAGCGCGCGCATGAAGCGGCCCATGTCCTCGCCGGTCGCCGACAGCGCGCCGGGCGGGGCAATGATGGTCTCGAACGGCAGCGGCGGCTGGTCGGAACGGCGATGGCCCGTCGCCATCAGCGGCGCGAGGTGGCCCGGCAGCGGCTGGCGGAACGTCGAATGCCGCATGCCCAATGGATCGAGAATGTGGCGCTGCACATAGTCGGCGAACGCTTCGCCGGAGGCGCGCTCGACGATGTATCCGGCCAGCGCAAAGCCGTAATTGGAATAGGCTTCGACATCGCCGTTCGGGAAAATTCGCTGCGGCAGCCCATGGCTCAGCCATTGCCCCAGCGGCTCGGGCTCGGGCGCCCGGGAGAACAGGCCCTTCATGTGTTCTTCGAAGCCTGCGCGATGCGAGAGCAGACGGCGCAGCGTGACGGGGACGCCGCCGTCGGGCAGGGGAATGGCGAAGTCGAGATAGGAATTGACGTCGCGATCGAGGTCGAGCTTGCCGGCCTCGACCAGCTGCATGACGGCGATGGCCGTGAACAGCTTTGAGATCGACCCCGGCCGTACCAGCGTCGTATCAGCGGTGAACGCCCGCTTGGCGGCGACGTCGGCAAAGCCATAGCCTTCGGCGAACACCTGTTTGTCGCGCGTCACCACCACCACGACCGCACCGGGACCGCGATGCTTGCCGGTCCATTCGCCCATGATCGGATTGAGCAGGCCGGCGATGTTGTCGGCATTCAGCTCGGGCGGCTGCTGTGCCGGCTGCGCGATGGCGGCGTGGGCCAACATGAAGGCCGCCGCGAAGGCGAGGCGTAGCAGGCGAACAATGTACGTGACTGTCACAATTGGGGCCCCGGAAGCAGAGAACTCAAAATTGGCACACAAGTCGTCACCGTAGGATGGGGCGAGCGACGCGAAACCCATCACTTCTTGGTGCAGAGCGATGGCGGGTTTCCGCCTTCGCTCTTCGAGCTATGGCGGACAGGTCGCCTTCGCTCAACCCATCCTACCAAAACTTCGGATGTGATAGTATTCGCCTTTCCAGGCGTTATATCACGCAGAAGCAGCCGCGACTGGCATCGCGCCCGGAGACAGCCCATGCATTCCCATTCCCTCGACCGGTGGACCCACGACCACAATTTCCTCGGCGCCACGCACGCCCGCAATGAGCGTCGCACCTGGTTCGTGGTCGTCCTCACCGCGGTCATGATGGTCGGCGAGATCGTCGCCGGCATCCTGTTCGGCTCGATGGCGCTGCTCGCCGACGGCTGGCACATGGCGACCCATGCCACCGCGCTCGGCATTGCGGGGCTGGCCTATCTGTTCGCCCGCCGCCAGGCGCACAACAGCCATTTCACCTTCGGTACCGGAAAATTCGGCGACCTCGCCGCCTTTGCCAGCGCCGTCATTCTCGGCATCGTTGCGATCCAGATCGCGTTCGAGAGCGTCGAGCGGCTGGTGAATCCGGTTTCGATCGCCTATCGCGAGGCGATTGCGGTCGCAGTCCTCGGCCTCGCCGTCAATCTCGTCAGCGCCTTCCTGCTGCGCGAGGAGCATGACGACCACCACCATCACGGCCACAGCCATGCGCATGGCCACGACCACGATCACCGCCACGGCCATCGCCACCAAGACAACAATCTGCGGGCGGCTTACGTCCATGTGCTCGCCGACGCCGCCACTTCGGTGCTCGCCATCGCGGCCCTGGTGACCGCGGCCTGGCTGCAATGGACCTGGGCCGACCCGATCGTCGGCATCGTCGGCGCCACGGTGATCGCCAGCTGGGCGATCGGCCTTTTGCGCTCCTCCGCCAGCGTGCTGCTCGACGTCAACGACAACGGCAGGATGGAAGGCCTGATCCGTCAGCGCCTGGAGACGCGCGGCGACCTCATCACCGATTTGCATCTGTGGCAGATCGGCCCCGGCCACCGCGCCGCGGTGATCTCGCTGGTCTCGGACGACCCGCTGCCGCCGTCGGACTACAAGCGCAGGCTGAGCGGCATGCATGGCCTCAGCCATGTCACGGTCGAAGTCGAGGTCTGCCGGCACGAACGGGAAGGGAAGTGTTAGGATCTCATGCCCGCGTGGTCGCCGCCGCCGTCCTCGACCAATACAGCGCGAGCGGGCCGAGCAGGATTCCGCAGGCCAGCACGGCGAACGCAGCCGTCCATGCGGATGCGCTCGCCGGTCCTCCCGTCGCATCGAGCGCCACGCCCAGCGCCCATGCGCCAAGCGCCGACAGGCTGAATCCGACGGTCGAATGCATCGCCATGGTGGCGCCGCGGTTCGCGGGGTCGGCGGCCATGGTCATCCCCGAGGTCAGTGCGCCGGAATCGGCCGGCACGGTCACGGCATAGACCAGCAGGAGAGGGAGCAGCACCCACGGCGGCTGGTCCGACAACAGCCCGATCAGCAGCGCGACCGCGCCGGAGGCGAGCATCACCGCCGTGATGGCGCGATGGCGGCCGAGCTTCAGCGCCAGTTCGTTGCCGAGAATGCTCGCGGGCATCGCAAGAATGGAGAAGACGAAGCTGACGATCAGCGGCGTCAGCACCGATGTCCCGTGCCGCGCCACCACGAAGGTCCAGAAGGCGACGATCCAGGTTCGGATGCCGTAGAGCTCGAAGCAATGCGCGCCATAGCCCAGCACAAATCCCATTGCGCTGGTGTTCCGGAAAACCGGCGCGAAGTTCAGCAGGCGGGCATTGGCTGGCTTCGGCGGCACCGGCTTAAGCAACGCGCTGACCGACAGCATCACCAGCGGGCCGATCGCGGTGACGAAGAACGCGGCGCGCCAGCCGAGGCTCTCGGCCACGAGCTGGGAGACGAGAAACGACAGCCCCACGCCGACCGAGAAGCTCGACGTGTAGAACGTCACCGCGCGCGAGGAATCGCCGGGCGCGAGGCGATCGGTCAGCGCCTTGAGCCCCGGCATATAGGCGCCCGCAAATCCGATGCCGGCGATGGCATTGCACAGCGCGCCGGACCAAAGCCCCGTCGCAAACAATCCGAAGAGTACGGTGCCAAGCGCGCTCAACGCCGATCCCGCGATCAGAATAATGCGCGCGTCGATCCGGTCGGTGAGCGTCGCCAGTACCGGCACCGCCAGCATGTAACCCGCCGCGCCGGAGCCGGACAAAAGCCCAGCCTGCGCTCCTGACAGGTGCCATTCCGGAATGAGGAAGCCGGCGAGGATTGCGGGCACGGCGACATGCGGCAGCAGGCTCCCCAGCTGTCCCACGCACATCGCGACGATAACCGCGCGCCCCTGCACCATTTGTATGCGTCCCCCGATCCTTGCTCGCGCTCTCATTTTACGACCACAAGGCTTGACATCAAGCCACATATCGATAATTCTGGATATATGGAATCAGAACAAGCCATTCTCGCGCTCGCGGCGCTTGCCCAAAGCACGCGCCTCGGCGTTTTCAAGCTTCTGGTCCGGCATGAGCCGAAGGGGCTGGCGGCCGGCGACATCGCCAAGGCGCTGGCCGTGCCGCAGAACACGATGTCGGCGCATCTGGCGGTGCTGGCGCGCGCAGGCCTTGTCATCGGCGAGCGAAGAAGCCGCTCGATCATCTATCGCGCCGACCTGAAGGCTTTCGGCGATCTCACGTCGTTCCTGGTGGAGGATTGTTGCGGCGGCCGTGCCGAATTGTGCATGCCCGCCAACGCGTGCAGGCCCGCGCGCGGCAAGCGCAGCAAGGCGAAGGGCCGGGAGGAGTCGGTGTCATGAAAAGGCTTCATCTTCACGTCGCGGTCGACGATCTCACGCAATCGATCGGCTTCTATTCCACGCTGTTCGCGGCAGACCCGGCGGTGGTGAAAACCGACTACGCCAAATGGATGCTCGAAGACCCCCGGGTCAACTTTGCGATCTCGACACGCGGCCGCAAGGCTGGTCTCGATCACCTCGGCATTCAGGTCGAGAGCGCAGACGAACTACAGGAAGTCTATGCCCGGCTGCACAAGGCGGGCGGGGAAGTCATCGAGCAG
>DATEJC010000229.1:0-6991 GCA_035278345.1 Bradyrhizobium sp.
TGACGGCGTTCACCGTCAGTGGCAGATCAAGCTCGCGCGTCCACTTCGCGGCTTCGATTTTCTTTTCATGCGAATGCTTCAGCCCGGCGACGCGATCGGCGATGACAGGCTCATTGCCCTGAAAGCTGATCTGCACATGACAGAGCCCGGCATCGGCGAGTGCCGCGAGTTTTTCCCGGGTCAACAGCACGGCCGAGGTGATGAGGTTGGTGTAGAGCCCGACGTCGGTCGCATGCCGCACCAATTCGACCAGATCTTTCCGCGCGGTCGGCTCGCCGCCGGAGAAATGGATTTGCAGCACGCCGATTTCGGCGAGCTCGGAGAGGGCCTTCTTCCATTCCTCGGTCGTGAGCTCACTGCCGGCGCGGTCGAGTTCGACCGGGTTGGAACAATAGGGGCATTGCAGCGGGCAGCGATGGGTCAGCTCGGCAAGCACTGCCAGCGGAATGCCGAAGGTCTCTGCGGTCGATCGCCCTTCCAGCGCCACCAATCCGTCGGCGCCCGTTGCCTTGATGTCGGTGGTATCAGTGCTCATGACGTCTTCTCGCGGGCTTCGGTGAGAAAGCCCTTGTCAGCCAGGTCCTGCAGCATAGCGATGACGTCGGCCAGGATCGCCTCGCGCGGCGCGGCGTATTTCGTGGCAAGCAGATCGACGACGTCGGCGACGCAGCGCTGGCCGTCGCACAGCTGCAGCACCTCGACTGCGATTGCGTCCGGCGCCAGCACGCGCTCGGGCGCGAGGATCACCCAGACCTTGCGCGTTTCGTCGAACTTCAGCTTGGCATGCCGGGGCAACACCGCACGGCTCGCTTCGCTGACGCTGATGTTGCGGCTCGCCATCGATCTAGCCTTTCGGGACGAACGCACCCGGCGGAATGTGGTCCTCGACATAGGCGTGGTAGAGCGCGTCGAGCTGCACCCACAGCACGTTGGTCTTGAAGATCAGCGCGTTGCAGACCGCTTCCCGCTCTCCTTGCGTTTTCGCATTCTTCTTGACGTAGTCCAGCGCAAAGCCGGCATCGCGCGGCGCCTGGGCCAGGCGGCGGCTGAAATAACTCATGATGTCCGGGTTCACGAAATCATAGTGCTTCAGCATGCCCGAGATGCGTTCTTCATGCAGGTTGGGCGCGAACAGTTCGGTCAGCGAAGAGGCGATCGCCTCGAGCGGCGTGCGGTCGCGGCAGAAGTGCACGTAAGCCTCCACCGCAAAGCGCGTCGCCGGCAAAATGCCTTCCGTCGATTCCACATAGGCGGTGTCGAGGCCGAGGCCTTCGGTCAATTTGAGCCAGCGCTCGATGCCGCCTTCGCTGTCGGGATCGCCGTCATGATCCTCGATGCGATGCCGCCATTCCATGCGGATGTTGCGGTCGCGGAAACGCGAGATCACGACCGCGTCCTTCAATGGGATCGTGCTCTGATAGTAGTAGCGGTTCAGCGCCCAGGCCTGCACCTGGCCCTTGTTGAGCTTGCCGCCATGCAGCAGCCGATGGAACGGATGCAGGCTGTGATAGCGCGTCGCGCCGATCTGGCGCAGCGTCGCCTCCAGGTCCTCGGCCGAATTGAGCGAAATGCCCTTGCCGATGGAGAGGGCCGTCATTCCACTCGTTGGCGCCACGTTCACAGCGTGATCTCCGTTCCGTCGGCGGGAATCTGCCAGCCGGCGCACTCGAGGGCCTTGCGTTCGTCGGAGCCCTTCAGCCATGCCGGGTTGGAGTTGTTGACATGCAAGAACACCTTCCGCGCAATGTCCAGACCGGCAAGGCTCTCGATCGCGCCATGATTGCCCGACATCGAAATATGGCCCATCGACTGGCCGGTCTTCTGGCCAAGGCCGGACGCAATCAATTCGTCGTCGCGCCACACCGTGCCGTCGAAGAAGAGAAGGGGCGCGCCCTTGATGCGGGCCTTCAGCTCGTCGGTGACGCGGGCGCAGGCGGCCATAAAGTAGAAATATTGGCCTGTTGCCTTGTCCGCAATGCGAAGCCCAAGCATATCGCCCGCGCCGCCACTGCCGGCCGGATGGGGCTTGCCCTCGAGATACCAGGCGCCCTTGCCGGGAACCTCGAACGGCAGCACTTCGATGCCGGAGGGGGAGCCGTCGGGCAGGGCGGGCTCGAACGGCCGGTCCACCTCGATCGGCCGGCGCGCCACATTCTTCTCGCTGAGCACGTTGAAGATGCTGTTGGAGCGGAGGATCGCCAGCACGCGGGGATGCGCGTGGATCGAAAACGGCGAGCCCTCGCGCATCGACAGCAGGCCTGCCACGGCATCGATCTCGCCATTGGTGAGGATCACGCCCGCAATCGGGCTGTGACGCAGCTTTCCCTTCGCAGGGTGCAACTGCGGTGTCGCGATCAGCTGTTGGCGCAGGTCGGGCGAAGCGTTGACGAGATACCAATGCGCGCCGTCGCGGCTGAATGCGATGGAGGCCTGCGTGCTGACGATTTCAGGGCTTTCGCTTCGGGCGGTCCGGCATATCGGGCATCCGCAATTCCACTGCGGAACACCGCCGCCTGCGGCCGTGCCCAGGACGACGATGCGAAGCATGAACCGTCTCCTGGCCTTGGGAATCCCGGTGTCGAGGAACTGGGCTCTAAAAACGTTTCGAGGTGGACTCCTGGTTCTGGCCACGTCCCGTCATTCGGGAGCGCGTCTCGCCCGGAGATCCACCTGCGTCAAAACGTGAAAAATCGCCTGCTTACTTGCGAGCGGCGCACGCATACATGTTGATTTCCATGCCGACCGGCACTTCGACGATCTTGGGTGCTTTCCAGGCCATTAGGCTCTCCTTTTTGAACCGGACGACTTGCGCCCTGATCGATAAAGTACTGCGGAAAGAAAAGTTCGCCAGTGGAATCTTTGTGGCATAAACCTCTGCGTGTTTCATGCTGCGGCGCGAAAGAAATTTGTGGCAAGCACGGGCCGTGGGGCTCAAAAGGGCGTGAGAATCAAACCCTTCGCGGTTGCCCGAGAGAAAAGGAATGCCGAAGTCGAAGGGGCAGGGCCGCGGGCCATGCCCACCTCCCTCCAATAAATCCGTGAAATTCCAGCGCCGCTCAAATGCTCCAGCCGAAGGTCAGTCCCAGTTCATGCCCAGATACTACTTTCATACGCGGATCGGCGACGAGCTGATTGCCGACCCCGAAGGCGAAGAGTTGCGTAATCCCGATCGCGCCTGGGAGATGGCGCGCGCCATGATCCTGGAGCTGTTGCGCAGCGAGGGCGCCGACGAGCGCCTGCTCAACGCCACCGTCGAGGTCACCGACGATGACGGCGAGATCGTGCTGGAGTTTCCCTTTGCCGAAGCGCTGCTCGATGGCGGCGATGCGAGCGTAACGAAACACTAGCGCTCGCCTCCCGTCCAGTTGATGCCCGCTGGCCGGCGCCGGCCGGGCCGGCTGGCCTTGCCATCGATCCGGCGCTACAAGACCCAAAAGAAGCGGAGCTGGTAATGCAGGACCTCTGGCGTCTGTCGGCCACGGATTTGGCCGCCCTGGTCAAATCGAAGAAGGTGTCGGCGAAGGAAGCGGCGAACGCGGCGCTGGCGCGGCTCGATGCGGTCAACCCGAAGCTCAATGCCGTGGTCGATCACAAGCCGGCCGAGGTGCTGGCTGAAGCGGCGGCGATCGACGCGAAGATCGCGCGCGGGGAGGATGCGGGCGTACTTGCCGGTGTGCCTGTGACGGTGAAGGTCAATATCGACCAGGCGGGGTTCGCCACCACCAACGGGCTGAAGATCCAGAAGGATACGATCGCCAAGGACAACAGCCCGGTCATCGACAATCTTCGCAAGGCCGGCGCCGTCATTCTCGGCCGCACCAACTGCCCGGCGTTCTCCTATCGCTGGTTCACCACCAACCTCGTGCATGGCGACACCAAGAATCCCCGCGATCCCGGCATCACGCCGGGCGGCTCGTCCGGCGGTGCGGGTTCGGCGGTTGCGGCGGGCATCGGCCACATCGCGCATGGCACCGACATCGCGGGCTCCATCCGCTATCCCGCTTACGCCAACGGCGTGCACGGCTTGCGGCCGACGGTCGGTCGCATCCCGGCGTTCAACGCGGCGTTGCCCGAGCGCACCATCGCGGCACAGATCAGCGCGGTCTCCGGCCCGCTGGCGCGCACCATCGCTGATATGCGCATCTCGCTCGCCGCGATGTCCGCTTTCGATCCGCGCGATCCCTGGTGGGTGCCGGCCCCGCTGGAGGGCGTGAGGCGGGAAAAGCGCGCTGCGCTGTGCCTCAATCCAGACGGGCTCGATCCGGTGCCGGACGTGAAGGCCGCGGTTGCCGATGCCGGCAAGCGGCTGGAGCGCGCGGGCTGGAAGGTCGAGGAGGTCATGACCATTCCGCCGCTGCGTGAGGCTGCGGACTGGCAGACGAAGTTGTGGCTCGGCGACGGCTACGAGGCGCAGCTCGCCGCCGCCGAACGGGAAGGCGATCCCGGCGCGCTCGCCTGCCTGAACGGCAACAAGGCAAAGGTGCATCCATTCGACGCTGCGGCATTCTCGAAGGCGCTGGTCCGGCGCGCGACGCTGGCGCGTGAATGGCTGCTGTTCCTCGAAAAGTACGCGGTGCTGGTCATGCCGGTGTCCGGTGATTTGCCGTTCCCCGACAATCTCGACCGCAAGGACGAAGCGTCCTTTGCGCGGGTGTGGAAGGCGCAGCTGCCGCAGATCGCGATCCCCTTCATGGGCTTGCCGGGTCTGACGGTGACCACGGGCCTCGTTGGCCGCGTGCCGGTCGGCGTGCAGGTGGTGTCGGGGCGTTTCCGCGAGGACCTCTGCCTTGCGGCGGGCGAGGCGATCGAGGCGGGCGGTGTGCCGACCTCGCCCGTCGATCCCGCGAGCTAAGCCACGATGTCTGCGATCTACGATTTCACCGCCAACTCGCTCGCAGGCGAGGCCGTGCCGTTGCGGCGGTTCGAGGGGCAGGTGATGTTGATCGTCAACACAGCGAGCGCGTGCGGGTTCACGCCGCAATACAAGGGGCTGCAGGAGCTGCACCAGAAACTGTCGCCGCGCGGCTTTGCCGTGCTCGGCTTTCCCTGCAACCAGTTCGGCGCGCAGGAACCGGGGGACGCCAGACAGATTGAGCAATTCTGCGAAAGCAATTATGCCGTCACCTTCCCGATGTTCGCGAAGATCGACGTCAATGGCAGCCAGGCGCATCCGTTGTTCGAGTATCTGAAGCGGGAGAAATCGGGCCTGCTCGGCTCCTCGATCAAATGGAATTTCACCAAGTTCCTGGTCGACCGCACGGGCAAGGTGGTGGGACGGTACGCGCCGACGGTGCGGCCGGAAAATCTGACGAAAGAGATAGAGGCCCTATTGTGAGTGAGACCGACAAGCCAGGAACAGACCAGTTGCCCGATCGCCTTTCGGTCGATCCGCGCAGCCCCTATTACAATGCCGAGGTGCTGTCGCGCGACGTCGGCATCCGCTTCAAGGGCGTCGAGAAGACCAATGTCGAGGAATATTGCGTCAGCGAGGGCTGGGTGCGCGTCACGGCGGGCAATGCCAAGGATCGCCACGGCAATCCGCTGACCATCAAGGTCCACGGACCGGTCGAGCCGTATTTCCGCGACAAGGCGTCGTCCTGACTGTCATTCCGGGGCGATGCGATGCATCGAACCCGGAATCTCGAGATTCCGGGTCTGGTCCTTCGGACCATCCCGGAGTGACGTGCCTAACCCGAAAGCAAGACATGTCCGTCCGCATCACCGACGTCCGCGAGATCACCAAGCCGATCTCTTCGCCGATCCGCAACGCCTATATCGACTTCACCAGGATGACGACGAGCCTTGTCGCTGTCGTCACCGATGTGGTGCGCGATGGCAGGCGCGTGGTCGGTTACGGCTTCAATTCCAACGGCCGTTACGGGCAGGGCGGCCTGATTCGCGAACGCTTTGCGCCGCGGCTGCTCGAAGCCGATCCGAAGTCGCTGCTGGATGCTTCCGGCGGCAATCTCGACCCGGACAAGGTCTGGGCCACGATGATGTCAAACGAGAAGCCGGGCGGCCATGGCGAGCGCTCGGTCGCGGTCGGCACCATCGACATGGCGGTGTGGCACGCGGTGGCGAAGATCGCGGGCAAGCCGCTGTTTCGCCTGCTCGCCGAACGGCACAAGCGCGAGGCCAATCCGCGCGTCTTCGTCTACGCCGCCGGCGGCTATTACTATCCCGGCAAGGACCTTTCGATGCTGCGCGGGGAGATGCGCGGCTATCTCGACCGCGGCTACAATGTCGTGAAGATGAAGATCGGCGGCGCGCCGATCGCGGAGGACCGCGAGCGCATCGAGGCCGTGTTGAAGGAGATCGGCAGGGACGCCCAGCTCGCGGTCGATGCCAACGGCCGCTTTGATCTCGAAACCGCGATCGCCTACGCAAAAATGCTGCGCGACTATCCGCTGTTCTGGTACGAGGAGGCCGGCGATCCCCTCGATTATGCGCTGCAAGCGGCGCTGGCGGAATTCTATCCTGCGCCGATGGCGACGGGGGAAAATCTGTTCAGCCATCAGGATGCGGCCAACCTGATCCGCTATGGCGGCATGCGGCCGGATCGCGACTGGCTGCAATTCGATTGCGCGCTGTCCTACGGACTCTGCGAGTACCAGCGTACGCTGGCGGTGCTGCATACGCACGGCTGGTCGCCGAGCCGCTGCATTCCGCATGGTGGGCATCAGATGTCACTGAATATCGCGGCCGGGCTCGGACTGGGCGGCAATGAGAGTTATCCGGATCTGTTCCAGCCCTATGGCGGTTTCCCCGACGGCGTGCGGGTCGAGAACGGGCACATCGTGATGCCTGATCTGCCGGGCATCGGGTTTGAGGGGAAGTCCGATCTCTACGGGGAGATGAAGGCGCTGGCGGAGTGACGGTCTATCCCCGTCATTGCGAGGCGCGCAGCGACGAAGCAATCCAGCTTTCTTGTTGTGGCCAAGCAAGCTGGATTGCTTCGCTTCGCTCGCAATGACGGTAGTGGTTACGACAA
>DATEJC010000230.1:0-3092 GCA_035278345.1 Bradyrhizobium sp.
TCCGCTTCGGCGCGTACGTTGCCAGACTGGCGACAGGCGATTTCGGAACGTCGTTCCGGACGCGCGAGCCGGTCGGGACGATGATCGCCAAGCGGATGTGGCCGACGCTGCAATTGATATTCGCGGCCATGATGTTTGCGATCGTAATCGGCGTGCCGCTCGGCTTCGTCGCGGCGTTGCGGCCGGGCGGCATCGTCGACACGGCCTCGATGGTGTTGGCGGTGTCGGGCCTTTCAATGGCCAAATTCTGGCTCGGACTGCTGCTGATGTACCTGTTCGCATTGAAACTCGGCTGGCTGCCGAGTTTCGGCTATGGCGATGGCAGCTTCAAATATCTGATCCTGCCGGCGGTGACACTCGGCGTCTCGCCGATGGCGCTGCTGGCGCGGACGACGCGCGCCGCGGTGCTCGAGATCATGACCGCGGATTTCGTCCGCACCGCGCGCTCGAAGGGCATGAGCGAGATCAGGGTTCTGGAGTGGCACGTGATGCGCAATGCGCTTGTCATCATCCTCACCACCATCGGCCTGCAATTCGGCGCGTTGATGGGGCAGGCGGTCGTCGTCGAGAAATTGTTCTCCTGGCCCGGCATCGGCTCGCTGCTCGTCGACAGCGTGCTGCAGCGTGACGTTCCCGCCGTGCAGGGCTCCATTCTCGTGATCGTGCTGTTCTTTCTGACGGTCAATACGTTGATCGACGTGGCCTATGCCGTGATCGATCCCAGGATTCGATACGCATGACGTCAGGCCGGCCTTGTCGCATCTGCGCGCGCGTGACCGGGCCGCCCGTCGCAACGGGGTGGCCGCGATGAAGCTCGGAACCAGTCTCATCATCGGCGGGGCGCTGTTCGCGCTCGCGATCTTCGTCGGCCTCTTGGCGCCATGGCTGGCGCATACCCACGCTTACATGGATGCCAACCTGCTCAATGCGGAGGAGCCGCCGAGCTGGAAATGGTGGTTCGGGACCGACGCGCAGGGCCGCGACATCTACTCTCGCGTCGTCTACGGCGCGCGCATCTCGCTGACGGTCGGCATCGTCTCGCAACTCGTCAACAGCGTGATCGGCGTGACTTTGGGGCTGACGGCGGGCTATTGGGGTGGCTGGTGGGACGACATCGTCAACGGGCTGACCAATCTCATGCTCGCAATCCCCTCGCTGATCTTCGCGCTGGCCATCATGGCGGTGCTCGGACCCGGACTAACGAGCCTGCTCATCGCCCTCGGGCTGACCAACTGGTCCTTCACCTGCCGGATCGCGCGCGCCTCGACGCTGTCGCTCAAGAGCCAGGGCTATGTGCAGGCGGCAAGAGTGCTCGGCTACGGCGATCTGCGCATCATGATCACTCAACTGCTGCCGAACATGATCGGGCCCATCATCGTGATCGGCACGCTCGGCATGGGCGGCGCCGTATTGGCTGAAGCCGCACTTTCATTCCTCGGGCTTGGCATACGCCCGCCTTTTCCAAGCTGGGGCAGCATGCTGTCGGAGGCGCGCGACCAGATCACGACGGCGCCGTGGCTCTCGGTCTTTCCCGGCCTTGCCATCTTCCTGACCGTGCTCGGCCTCAACCTGCTCGGGGATGGCCTGCGTGACATTCTCGATCCACAGTCGCGGAGCCGGCGCACATGACGGGCCCCCCGCTGATCGAAGTCAGGGATTTGCGCATCGATCTCGACGACGGGTCTCGCCATGTTGCCGCGGTCGAGGGCGTTTCATTCCGCATCGATCGCGGCGAGACGTTCGGCCTTGTCGGCGAGTCCGGTTGCGGCAAGAGCATTACGGCTCTCGCCCTGATCGGCCTGTTGCGGCCGCCGCTGTCGATCGGCGGCGGCGCCATACAGTTTGACGGCCGGGAGTTGCAGAAACTTCCACCCGCCGAGCAGCGCGCGCTGCGCGGCAATCGCATCGCCATGATCTTTCAGGAGCCAATGACGGCGCTCAACCCGGTTTCGCCCGTCGGCCGGCAGATCGCCGAGATGTTCGTGCTGCACAAGGGAAAGAGCTGGCGCGAAGCCAACCAACTGGCGATCGAGGCGCTGGCCAGCGTCCGCGTGCCCGCACCCGAGCGACGCGTCAAGGATTACCCGCACCAGCTTTCAGGCGGGATGCGTCAACGCGTGATGATCGCCATTGCACTCGCGTGCGGTCCCGATCTTTTGATCGCCGACGAGCCGACGACCGCACTCGACGTCACCGTGCAGGCGGAGATCATCGAGCTGATGCGGGAATTATGCGCCGAGAGAGGCACGGCTGTCCTGATGATCAGCCACGATCTTGGCCTCGTCGCCAACGTCTGCCGCCGCGTCGCCGTCATGTATGCCGGCCGCATTGTCGAGGAGCGCGGCTCGGCCGATATCTTCAGCGCGCCTTCGCATCCCTATACGCGCGGCCTGGTCGCCTCGCTGCCGCGGCTGGGCAGTCGCGCTGCACAGGGGCGGACGCGGCTGAAGGAGATCGCGGGCGTCGTGCCGGCGATCACCAATTTCCCTGATGGTTGCCGGTTCAATCCGCGTTGCGCGCAGGCGACCGATATTTGCCGGGCCAACGCGCCGGAGACGACATTGCTCGGCGCGGGCGGCCTGGTCAGGTGTCATCACCATGCATGAACCGAAGGGGAGAACCGATGATGATGTCATCCTCAGCGTCGAGGATCTTGCGGTTCATTTTCCAATCGGAGGTGGCTTGCTGGGCCGCGGCTGGCGGCTGCTCCGGGCGGTCGATGGCGTCAATCTCACGCTGAAGCGCGGCGAATGCCTCGGCCTCGTCGGCGAATCCGGCTCGGGCAAGTCGACCGTCGCGCTTTCCATCCTTGGCCTGCAGACGCCGACGCGCGGCCGCGTCCTGCTGGACGGGCAGGTCGTGACGGGCGGGCAATCCGGCGATCGAAAGGCATTGGCTCGCATTGTGCAGATGGTGTTTCAGGATCCCTACGCCTCGCTCAATCCGCGCCAGACCGTGCGTCGCACCCTCGAAGATCCCTTGCGCCTGCATGGCGTGACGGCGAAAAGCGAGATCGAGGGACGCATTGCACAGATGCTGGGGCATGTCGGTCTGCGGCCGGAACAGGCCGACCGCTACCCGCATGAATTCTC
>DATEJC010000231.1:0-12198 GCA_035278345.1 Bradyrhizobium sp.
GGCTTCTGCCAGCCAAAGATGTTGCGTGCGGGCATGCCCCACGGCGTGCACTCGTATTCCTGGTTGCCCGCGAGGAAGTCGAGGAACAGGCTGGAGTGCATGAAATTCCACTTCTTGCCCTTGCCGAGCGCAAAGACGTCGCGGAACAGCTTCTTGGTCTTGGTGCGGTTGAGGAAGTGTTCCTGGTCGGGCGCGCGCTCATAGGCGTAGCCCGGCGACATCGACACGCCGACGCCGAGTTCGGTGGTGAGGTCGAGGAACTTTGCGATCTCTTCCGCCGGATGGCCGTCGAAGATGGTGGCGTTGACGTTGACCGTGAAGCCGCGCTCCTTCGCCGCCTTGATCGCGGACACCGCGCGGTCGAACACGCCCTTCTGCGACACCGCCTTGTCGTGGTGGTCGCGCAGGCCGTCGAGATGCACGGAGAAGAACAGGTACGGCGAGGGCTCGAACAAATCGAGCTTCTTCTCCAGCAGCAGCGCATTGGTGCAGAGCGAGACGAACTTCTTGCGCGCCACGAGGCCGCGCACGATCTCGCCGATCTCCTTGTGGATCAGCGGCTCGCCGCCGGGGATCGCCACCATTGGCGCGCCGCATTCATCGGCCGCGTCCCAGCACTCCTGCGCCGTCATGCGGCGGTTCAGGATGGCATCGGGATAGTCGATCTTGCCGCAGCCGACGCAGGCGAGGTTACAGCGGAACAACGGCTCAAGCATCAGCACGAGGGGGTAGCGTTTGCGGCCAAGCAGTTTCTGCTTGAGCAAATAACCGCCGATACGCATTTCCTTGAAGAAGGGTATTGCCATTCGAAGCGTTCTTTCTTGCACTTTGGTCGTCAGAAGGTTGGATCAGCCCGCAGTTAATTCGGCCGGTAGCCGGAACTCGATATTCTCTTCACGCCCGGGCACGACCGAGACCGTCACCGGTCCGATGCGCCGCAAGGCCTCGATCACGTCATCGACAAGCACCTCCGGAGCCGAAGCGCCGGCGGTGATGCCGACGGCCTTGGCTTCCTTCAGCCACTCCGCGTTGAGCTCGCTGCCGTCAGCAATGAGGTAACTCGGAACACCGACCTCGGTGCCGATCTCGCGAAGGCGGTTGGAATTGGAACTGTTGGCGGCGCCCACCACCAGGATGACGTCGACGAGCTTGCTGAGGTCCCTTACCGCAGATTGGCGATTTTGTGTCGCATAGCAGATATCCCGGGTATCCGGGCCTTGAATGTCTGTAAAACGGGCTTGAAGGGCCGCGATAATGTCCTTTGTGTCGTCGACGCTCAGGGTGGTCTGGGTGATGTAGGCCACCGGGGTGTCCTTCGGCAGCGTCAGCGCGGCCACTTCGTCGACGTTCTGGACCAGCAGAACGGGGCCGGGAACCTGGCCCATCGTGCCTTCCACCTCGGGATGGCCGGCGTGGCCGATCAGGATCAGCGAGCGTCCCTTGGACATGTAGCGCTTGCCCTGATTGTGAACCTTCGTGACCAGTGGGCAGGTGGCGTTGAGCACCGGCAGGTTCCGCGCTGCGGCCTCTTCCTCGACACTGCGGGCGACGCCATGGGCGGAAAACACGGTCACCGCCAGCGGAGGAACTTCGGAGAGATCCTCCACGAAGATCGCTCCCTTGTTCTTCAGGCTCTCGACCACGTATTTGTTGTGCACGATCTCGTGCCGGACATAGACGGGCGGGCCGTACTTCTCGAGCGCACGCTCCACGATCTCGATGGCGCGCACGACACCGGCGCAAAAACCGCGAGGCTGCGCGAGATACACTTCCATAGGACGATCGCCGTTACGCAAGCTGCACCACATACATTTCTGAGGCCTCCATGCGGCCGGATATCTAAGATATCCGCACCATCAGGGTTCCCGCGCCCAGTCCCTGGTTCCCAAGCGCATGGAAGCACAGGGCGTTGTGTCAAAAAAACGGTCCGGGGGAAAGGCGGATTGCGAAATGGTCGCAGCGGGAACAGTAAATGGAGGTATTATGGTAAGGTAAAAATGCCTCCAATCTCGCCGGATCGTCACTTTTCAGCCCGACGGGGATGGCTATACCAACGCGCTCAACGCCAATTTGGGTCTGTTTCGCTGTCAATTCAGCGTGTGCGTCCCGAAAGTAACCAAAACAAGCATTAGGTCGGCCGGCGGAACTCCGCTAGACAGCGGGCGTTTCCGGCCAGCCCCCTCATCGGAAAGAAACGAAGTGCTGACAAATATTGTCGTCTCGATTGTTAAGGCTTGTACGCGCTTTGCAACTTCCGTCCTGATCCTCTCGCTCGTCCTTGCGGTCGCATCGAGCATCTATGCGGCGCGCCATTTTGCAATCAACACCGACATCAACACGTTGATCTCGCCCGATCTCGACTGGCGCAAGCGCGACATCCAGTTCGAGCGGGCCTTCGATCGGGAAAAACTGATCCTGGCCGTGGTCGAAGCGCCGACGCCGGAGCTCGCCGGCTCGGCCGCCAATGCGCTCGCCGAGAAGCTCAAGGCCGACACCAAGAATTTCGAAGCAGTGCAGCCGCTCGGTTCGGGCGAGTTCTTCGCCAGGAACGGCCTGTTGTTCCTGTCGACCGAGGAGGTCGCCAAGACCACGGGCCAGCTCGAGGCCTCCGCGCCGCTGATCGAGATCATGGCGGGCGATCCCTCGATCCGCGGTCTCACCGGCGCGCTGGAGACTGGCCTTGCCGGCGTCAAGCGCGGCCAGGCCAATCTCGACAACGCCGCGCGGCCCTTCACCTATATTTCCGAGACGGTCGAGAAGATCATCGCCAAGGGAAATCCGGCATTCTCCTGGCGCGAGCTGGTGAGCCCCAAGCCGCTCACCGATGCCGACAAGCGTTCCTTCATCGAGATCAAGCCGCTCATCGACTATGAGGCGCTGGAGCCCGGCAAGGACGCCACCGATGCGATCCGCAAAGCTGCGGCCGATCTGAAATTTTCCGAGAACTATCACGCCCGCGTCAGGCTGACCGGGCCGATTCCGATCGCCAATGAGGAATACTCCACCGTCCAGGAAGGCGCGATCATCAACGGCATCGGCACCATCCTGATCGTTCTCGTCATCCTCTGGCTGGCGCTGCATTCGGCCAAGATCATCTTTGCGGTGTTCGTGAACCTCTTCATCGGGCTTGTGATCACCACCGCCGTCGGCCTGTGGCTGGTGGGATCGCTGAACCTGCTGTCGATCGCGTTCGCCGTGCTGTTCGTCGGTCTCGGCGTCGATTTCGGCATCCAGTTCAGCGTGCGCTACCGTTCGGAGCGCTTCAAGAACGACGATCTGGCCGAGGCGCTGGCGGAGGCGGCGCGGCGTTCCGCGGTGCCGCTGTCGCTCGCGGCGATGGCAACTGCCGCCGGCTTCCTGTGCTTCCTGCCGACCGACTACAAGGGCATTGCCGAGCTCGGCAAGATCGCCGGCGCCGGCATGCTGGTCGCGTTCATCTCCAGCATCACGGTGCTGCCGGCGCTTCTGAAGTTGCTCAACCCGCCCGGCGAAGATGAGCCGGTCGGCTATGCCTTCCTGGCGCCCGTCGACAAATTCCTGGAGGATTTTCGCGTGCCGATCATCGTCGGCACGTTGCTGGTCGCGATCGCGGGACTGCCGTTGCTCTACTTCATGAAGTTCGACTTCAACCCGATCAATTTGCGCAATCCCAATGTCGAGTCGATCGCGACCTTCCTCGATCTGCGCAAGGATCCGAACACCGGCGCCAACGCCATCAACGTGCTGACGCATTCGGAAGCCGATGCGAAGAAGATCGAGGCCAAGCTCGAGAAGCTGCCGGAAGTGGCGAGCGTGCGCTCGCTCGACAGCTTTGTGCCGTCGGATCAGCCGGCGAAGCTGAAGCTGATCGAGAAGGCGGCAAAGGTCGTGATGCCCGTCATCAATCCGGAATCGGTCGACCCGGCGCCGTCGGATTCTGAAAATATCGAGTCGCTGAAGAGCTCGGTCGATGCCCTGCGCAGGACGGCAGGCGATGGAAAAGGACCGGGCGCGGTTGCCTCGCGCCGGCTGGCGGACGCCCTGCAGAAGCTTGCCGACAGCGATCAGGCCACGCGCGAGAAGGCGCAGGACATATTCGTCGCGCCGCTGAAGATCACGCTGGACGGCTTGAAGGCGCTGCTCTCGGCGCAGCCGGTCACGGCCAAGAACCTGCCGCCGGAACTGGTCGACGCCTGGAAGGCGAAGGATGGACTGATCCGCGTCGAGGCGCTGCCGAAGGGCGATCCCAACGACAATGACAATTTGCGCCGGTTCGCCGATGCGGTTCTCGCGGCCGAACCGACGGCGATCGGCGGGCCGGTGTCGATCCTCAAATCCGGCGACACCATCGTGAAGGCGTTCATCCACGCCGGCATCTGGGCGCTGCTGGTGATCAGCGTGCTGCTCTGGATCACGCTGCGCCGCTTCACCGACGTGCTGATGACGCTGGTTCCGCTGCTGGTGGCCGGCGCGGTGACGCTGGAAATCTGCGTGTTGATCGGGCTGCCGCTCAACTTCGCCAACATCGTCGCGCTGCCGCTGCTGCTCGGCATCGGCGTCGCCTTCAAGATCTATTATGTGGTGGCGTGGCGCTCGGGCAGGACCAACCTGCTGCAGACGTCGCTGACGCGCGCGATCTTCTTCAGCGCGCTGACCACGGCCACCGCGTTCGGCAGCCTGTGGCTCTCAAGTCATCCGGGCACCGCGAGCATGGGCAAGCTGCTTGCGCTCTCGCTCGTGACCACGCTCGCGGCGGTGTTGTTGTTCCAGCCTGCGCTAATGGGCAAACCGCGCGATATCAGCGAGTAGGCAGATATCGCCGACGGTATCCTTGGGCTGAGCGGCCGCCTGCTTCTGCGCCGGCGCCGCCGAGCCGGTGGTCTTCGGGGCAGGGGACGTCGCCTGTGGTTGCGCAGGTGCAGCTTTTGCCGCGCCCTTGGCCAAGCTGTTGGCGGGACTCGAGGGAATCGGTGGACCGACGCGGTTCCATGTCTCGCCGCCGCAGAGGAAGCCGAGCACGCAGCCCTGAATCTCCAGCTGGTCCGCGCCGACAGGCTTGATGGTCGAAGAGTAGGTCTGGCCGTCCTTGGCGTTGTAGACTTGGCCTTCCCAGGCATCGACGCCGGGCTTCTTCTTCATCGCCAGCAGGATCGGCATGCCCAGCGTTGGCCGGCTCTGCATGGCCGGATCGGGATTGTTCTTGTCGCGTCCGCCCGGAACCTTCTCCCAGGACACCGCGCCCCACATGTTGCCATTGCACTGAGCCACGCGGATGTTGGCGACGCCGTCGGCAACCCGCCAGTCGCCGGTGGGGTCGGCGGCCAATGCCGACCCCGCACCGAAGCCTGTCGTTATAATTAATCCCGAAAAGGCTATTGTGCGGGCAAGCGATCTTGGGCAGTGCAACATGGTCCGAACCTATGCTTAATTGGCTGGTCAGGGCGGGGGTCAAAACGCCGCTATTTGGCGTTTTCAGTTGACGAAGCAGGCATCAACCGAAGTAAGTAGCCAATGGCCTTAGATTCCAATTTTGACGTTTCCGAGATGTTTGTGGCGCGCGAATCGCAGCGCAGCGCCATGCATACACGCTATCTCAACGAGCAGTTCGTGCGCGTGTTGAAGACGATCGGCTACGACGTCGGATTCCAGAAAGGCCAAGGCCAGTACCTCTACGACCGTGCCGGCGACAAGTATCTCGATCTATTGAGTGGATTCGGTGTTTTTGCAATCGGCCGGAACCATCCGGCGCTGCGCCAGGCTCTCAAGAGCGTGCTCGATGCCGATCTGCCCAATCTCGTGCAGTTCGATGTGTCGACGCTCGCCGGTATTCTGGCGGAGCGGCTCCTGGAACATGTGCCATATCTGGACAAGGTATTTTTCGCCAATTCCGGCGCGGAGACCGTCGAGGCCGCGATCAAGTTCGCGCGCGGCGCCACCGGCCGCCCCGGCATCGTCTATTGCGATCATGCGTTCCATGGCCTGTCCTATGGCGCGCTGTCGCTGACGGATGATCCGAACTTCCGCCTCGGCTTTGAGCCGCTGCTGCCGGGGTGCACGTCCATACCGTTCAACGATCTCGCAGCGCTCGAGCGCGCGCTGTCGTCCAAGCAGGTCGCGGCCTTCATCGTCGAGCCGATCCAGGGCAAGGGCGTCAACCTTCCGAGCGACGAGTTCCTGCCGGGCGCGCTGGCGCTGTGCCGCAAATACGGCACGCTGTTCATCGCCGATGAAATCCAGACCGGCATCGGCCGTACCGGCAAGTTCCTCGCGGTAGAACACTGGAATGTCGAGCCCGACATGGTGCTGCTCGCCAAAGCGCTGTCGGGCGGCCACGTGCCGGTCGGCGCGCTGCTGACGCGGAAAAACATCTTCGACAGGATCTTCAATCAAATGGATCGCGCCGTCGTTCACGGCTCGACCTTTGGCAAGAACGATCTGGCGATGGCCGCCGGCATCGCCACGCTGGAAGTGATCAAGGCCGACAATCTGATCGAGAAGGCGGCGAGGCGCGGCGCCGAATTGCAGATGGCGCTGACACGGCTGGTGCCGGGCTACGAATTGCTCAAGGAAGTGCGCGGCAAGGGCCTGATGCTCGGCGTCGAATTTGGCCCGCCAAAGTCACTGCGGCTGCGCGCGTCGTGGAATGTGCTGGAGACCGCCAACAAGGGCCTGTTCTGCCAGCTCATTACCGTGCCGCTGTTCAAGGACCACAAGATCCTCACGCAGGTCGCCGGCCACGGCAGCCACACCATCAAGCTGCTGCCGCCGCTCGTCATCACCGAAGAGGATTGCAACTGGATTGCCACCTCGTTCGATACGGTGATCGCCGACAGCCACAAGGTGCCCGGCGCAATCTGGTCGCTCGGCAAGACGCTGGTCGACAACGCCATGCGCAAGTCTGCGTAGGGCTCCGCAAGCGGCACCCGGTATGAAGGCCGCAATCGTCATTACATCGCTTTTACTCTTCACGACATTTGTTGCGTCGGGCCTTTATGCTTCAAATAGTTTTCACAACTACCTGGAAACCACGCCCAAACCGCCGGTCGTCGGACTAATCAGCGCCATACGTAATTCCTTTTTTGCCCGGCTGCACGATCCAAGGGACCCCATGTATCTCGGGAGTGCCTTGCTTATCTCCAGCGTGCAAAGATTGGAGCGTCGGTAGCTGCCGCTAGTTGGCTGTTAATTGTCGCGTTTGTCGTCATGATGAGGACCCTCGGTCTCAATCAATATCTTGACTGAGATTTCGTCAGTCTGATCGCATGTCGTTATGCCGCAGTTTCGGCTGATCCGTCGAATAGTAAGATTTTCAGATGGTCTACGAGGAGCACACCCATGCGCATCACCGGCGGCTGTCATTGCGGCGCGATCCGCTATCAGGTGGAAGGCGATCTGATCGTGCACGCGCTGTGTCATTGCGCGGATTGCCGGCGGCATGCCGGCGCGCCGATGGTCGGCTGGGCGATGTACGCCGAAGACGCCGTCAAGGTGACGCAGGGCGAGCCCAAGGTCTATGCGTCCTCCGAACACGGCCGCCGGCATTTCTGCGCCAATTGCGGTAGCGGCCTTTTCTATGTCAACCCGCAGATGCTGCCGGGCATCATCGACGTGCAAAGCGGCACCTTCGACGATCCCGACGCCGTTCCCGTTGTGGTGCACGTCCAGACCGCCGAGCGCATCAGCTGGATGGAGCGTGCGCATGAACTGCCGGCATTCGAGCGCTATCCGCCGCAGGCGTAGCTCGCATTCGCAATGACGGTGCTCGCTATCCCGCCGCACGCGCTGCGGCTTCGAATTTCTCGCCGAAATTGGCAAGCTCTTCCTTCGCCAGATCGCTGACGGCCCAGTAGTCGAGACCGCGATCGCTCCAGCGGCGGATGTTGAATCCTTGCGTAGTCTCCATCCTGGCCGCGCGCGGTTCGCCACTCGTGCCCTGCGCCACGAACAAATTGATCACGTGCTGGCGGCGGCGGTAGATCAAGGCGCCGGCCGGACGGCCATCGACATAGTCGAGGCGACCACCGACCAGGGTAAACCCTTGAGGACTGAGATCGACCACGGGCGGGGCGACGTCGAGCCTGCCATTGAACCACGGCTTTACCGTGTGCTGATCGGTGGAAACGACGTCGGTCAAATGATTGGCCTGCAGCGAGCGCAGATGCGCCGAGACGAACTCGGTCTGGAGGCGCTGCTCGTCGTCGCCGCGCAGAATGACAGCGAACAATCCGCTGGCGGCGATCGCCGACAGGGCAGAGCCCATCGCAAATCCCTTCAGCAGCGCGCGCCGGGTCGGCGCCTGTGTTTGCGGCAGCGATGCCTCGATGCGGCGGCGCAGCTCAGGCGGAGCGATGTAGCGGAGATCGCGATCAGCCATGGCCTTCCTGATCTCGCGATAGTCGCGCGCGGCCGCAGCGCATTTCGCGCAAGTCGCAAGATGCGCCTCGACTTCGCGTGCGTGGCCTGCGTCGAGCTCGCCATCAACAAGCGCATGCAGCAGGATTTCAGCCTCGTCGCAGGTCATTTTTCTCGCTCCTGTTCCGCAAGCCATGCCGACCGCAGCATGGCGCGGGCGCGCGCAAGGCGCGACATCACAGTCCCTACGGGCACGTCCGCGACATCGGCGATCTCGCGGTATGAAAGGTTTTCGATCTCCCGCAGCACAAAGGTCTCGCGGAACGGTTCGGCGAGCGCGGTGATCAGCCGCCGGACCGTGCCGGCGTCATGACGCTTCACGATCTCGGCTTCCGGCGTATCCTGTGCCTCCTGCCACACCGGCGCCTGGTCGGAAGTTTCCGGCTGCTCATCTGCGCTTGTGCTCGGCGCGTTGGCGCGACGCGCATATTCGGCGTTGCAGACATTGCGCAGAATGGCGAACAGCCATGGCTTGATCGCCGGTCCCCGATAGGTGTGAAAATGCTTCAGCGCGCGCAGGTAACATTCCTGCACCGCGTCGTCGGCATCGGCCGCATCGCGCAGCAGATAGCGTGCGAGCGTATAGACATCGTCGAGATGCGGCAGCGCCAGCTCTCGAAAGCGTCTCGCCCTTTCCGGGTCGTTGTCGATTGCTGCTTTGACCGGCATCGCTTTCTGCCCGGCGCTCGCGGACGGCTGGGCCCGCCCTGTGGCAGGCCACCGGGCGGGTAGGGCTGTGATGCCTTGGTTTGGTCCGTTACTCAACCTTGATCGTTCCGGTCATCGCTCCGTCGCCTGATCGGGCTTGCGACGACATGAACGGCCGGAAGCAGGGTTTATTCCCGCTAATCCCGCGGCCGGTTCTTCGGCCATCCGGCTAACGCGAACGTGATCGGCCGCCGAGGCCGATCGCGCGGAGCCGGGAATAACGGCCCCCGTCATCCAATCAATTGCCACGTCGCAACGGCCAAAGCCGCCTTCCGCCGCAGGGCCATTGGAAAGGGGATTCTCCATGTTGAACATGTCGCGCCGTGATGTCGTCGCCGCGGGATTTGCCGCCGCGCTCGGCCTGAATTCGCGCCTTTCGATCGTCGAGTCCGCGCTGGCCCAGCCGGCCCCCGACGCCGGCAAGGGATTCTACAAGTACAAGATCGGGTCCGTGGAGGTCACGGCGCTCTATGACGGCATCTGGAAGAAGCCGCATGATCCGGCGTTCATCAAGAACGCCAGCATCGAGGAGACCAAGGCTGCGCTGGCCAAGGCCGGCATGACCACCGACTACATGCCGATCCCGCTGACCGTCATCGTTCTGAAGATGGGCGACAAACTGATCATGATCGATTCTGGCTCCGGCGTCGGCCAGTGGCAGCCGACCGCGATCAGCCTGCCGGACAATCTGAAAGGCGCCGGCATCGACCCCGCGCAGGTCAGCACCGTGCTGATCTCGCACTTTCATCCCGATCACATCTTCGGATTGATGCAGAAGGGCACCAACGCAGCCAACTATCCCAATGCCGAGCTGATTGTCAGCGCCGCCGAGTACAAGTGGTGGACCGAGCCGGGCCGTGTGGAGAAATTGCCCGAAGCGCGCAAGCCGCTCGGCGCCCGCATCCAGGCGGTTTTTCCGACCTGGAAGAATTTCCGGCTCGTCGAAGGCGAAGAGGAAGTCGTGCCGGGCATCCGGCTTGTCAATACACCCGGCCATACGCCGGGTCATTCGGCCTTCCTGCTCGCCTCTGGCAATCAGGAGCTGATGATCTCCAACGACGTCGCCTACGTCCCGGCCCTGCTTGCGCCGCATCCGGAATGGCAGGGCGCCTACGATCAGGACGGACCGCTCGCGGTGGAAACCCGGCGCAAGCTGATCGACCGCGTCATCGCCGACAAGATGGCGATCTGCGGCGCGCACTTCCCGTTCCCCGGCGCCGGCAGTTTTGCCAAGGACGGCGCCGCCTATGTGTTCACGCCGGTGCAGGCATAGCCCGCGCGATTCGCCGCATCTTCACAACGAGAGGATAGTCCCATGCGTCCCGTTCGAAACCGTACCCGCTACGCCTTGGTGCTTGCGTTCGGCCTTGCCGCCATGCCGGCTGCCGCGATCACTGGATCAATCCCGGCGCTCGCGGTCGACAACATGAACTCCACGGATGCGCCCGATCTCACTTCCGTCCGGGCGAAGATCAAGGCTGCGGACTATCGCGGCGCGCTCGCCGAGCTGAATGTTCTCGCCGACACCAATCAGCACGCCGATGTCTACAATCTGATGGGCTTCAGCCTGCGCAAGCTCGGCGACTATCCGAACGCGCTCACCTTCTACAAGAAGGCGCTGGACTTCAACGCCGACCACAAGGGGGCCCGCGAGTATCTCGGCGAGCTCTATGTCGAGATGGGCGATCTGCCCAAGGCGCGCGAGCAGCTCGCGGTGTTGACGAAGCTGTGCCCGCAGGGCTGCGAGGAGCGGGAGGATCTGGAGAAGATGCTCGCTACAAAGGCAGCGAAGGTCAATTGATGTCCGCGCCCAGCGCCATCGACGATACATTGCGAGATGCCGGCCTGCTTGCGGGCCGGTGTCTCCTGGTTTTCATCTTCCTGCACGAGGGCTGGAGCCTTTTGGGAAACTATGCCGGCGCGGCGGCCTATATGCAGAAGTCCGGCGTGACGCCCTTGCTGCTGCCGGGGGTGATCGCGCTTCAACTCGGCGGCGGATTGCTGATCGCGGCAGGCATCTTCACGCGCTACGCGGCGATCCTGTTCGCCGTATTCTGCGTGCTCACCGCGATACTCTTCCACTGGCAGTTCGCCGATCGCAATCAGGTGCTGCATCTGCAGAAAGATCTGGCGATGGCGGGCGGATTTCTGGTTCTGGCCTGCTGCGGGCCGGGAAACTGGTCGCTCGGCCGCTATCTCGTGCGCGGCAAATAACAGAGCGGCCGTCACGCCGGCACTGTGCTATCAAGACCGCGGTTGCGCCGTTGCGTCCACGCCTATCTCGCGTCCTGCAGGATCATCGCCGCCGCCTTCTCCGCGATCATCGCGGTCGGCGTGTTGGTGTTGCCCGAGGTGATGGTCGGCATCACGGAAGCATCGGCGATGCGTAAGGACCCGAGCCCGAAGAAACGCAGCCGCTCGTCGACCACGGCAGATGGATCGCTGGCGATCCCCATCTTGGCGGTGCCGACGGGATGGAAGATGGTGGTGCCGATATCGCCGGCCGCTTTCGCGAGCGAGGCATCGTCATCGCCGACGGAGGGGCCGGGCAGATATTCGCTCGGTGAGTATTTTTGCAGCACCGGCTGCTGCATCAATTTGCGCGTGGTGCGGATGGCATCGGCCGCGACGCGGCGGTCTTCATCCGTCGCCAGATAGTTCGGCGCGATCATCGGCGCCTCGTCCAGCTTGCCCGAGCGGAGGCGCACGGTGCCGCGCGAGGTCGGCCGCAGGTTGCACGCGCTCACCGTGATCGCGGGGAAGCGGTGCAGGGGATCGCCGAACTTGTCGAGCGACAGCGGCTGCACGTGGAACTGGATGTTGGCGCGCTCCTGATGCGGATCGGAGCGCGTGAAAATGCCGAGCTGCGACGGCGCCATGGTCAGCGGCCCGCGGCGGCGGAAGGCATAGTCGAGCCCCATCAAGCCGCGGCGGAACAGCGACCAGTAGGTCTCGTTGAGCGTGCGCACGTTGGACACCTTGTAGATCGCGCGCTGCTGCAGATGGTCTTGCAGATTGCGTCCGACGCCTTGCTTGTCGAGCACGATTTCGATGCCGAGCGGCGACAGCCAATCGGCAGGTCCGATGCCGGAGCGGTGC
>DATEJC010000232.1:0-3696 GCA_035278345.1 Bradyrhizobium sp.
CGTTCATCAGCGCGGTCAGGCTGTCCGGCGTGATGTGCTCGGCGATCTTCGAAAAGCCCTCGAGGTCGGAGAAGAATATCGTGACCTCGCGCGTCTCGCCGCCGAGCTGCGGCAGCTTGCTCGAGCTCAGCATGCGGTTGACGACATCGGGGGCGAGATAGAGCCCAAAGCTCTTCTGCAGCAGCCGCCGATCCTTGTCGGCGACCACGAAGCGGTAGCCGATCGTCAGCGCCAGGGCGCCGAGCCCTGCGACAAACGGCTCGACGATCGGGATCACCGTGCCGTGCTTGAAGGCGACAACGGCGTCGACGAGGCCGACGGCCGCAAGCACGACAAAGGCAGCCGCAGCACCAACGGGGGCAAACAGCAGCGCGCCCGCTGCGGCAAGCGCGGCAACCAGCAAGGCGATAGCGAAGCTCGCAGGCGTGCCGAGTTCAACCGCTGCGTCATTGCGGATCAGATTGTTGACGGCGGTGGCGTGGATATAGATGCCCGCGATCGAGCTGCGCCTGAAACTTGCCAGGACAGGCTTGCCGTCGCCGGCGCAGCGCGGCGCACGTGCACCTTCAAGGCCCGTGGCAAAGCGTTTTGACGTCAGCCTTCGGTCCTGGTCGTCGAGCACGGTGCCGAAGAGCACGACCTTGCCGTCGAAGGCGCGCTTGAAGTAATCCTTGTCGTTCTTGACCGCGCAGGCGCGAAGATCGGCAAAGGAGTAGGTCGGGATGTCGTCGGCGCCGCCCTCGAAATTGACGGTCATGGCGTTGGGCACCGCGGTCGGGATCTTGTAGCCGGCGAGTGTCACTGAACCGTCGCCGGCGAATTCGGGGCGCGCATTCTGCGCCCGCGCGGCGAGCTCCAGCGCCATGCCCGGCATCTTCGCATCGTTGATGGTGAAGCTCAGTGGCATGCGGCGCACGGTGTCGTCGCGATCGGTGATGGTGTTGAGCGGACGGATATTCTGCTGCTGGCGCACGGCGATGCGCTGGCCCGGCGAGGGGCGGATCGGGTCGTTGCCGCGCAGCTGCTCGCCCAGCACCACCTTGCCGGGCACGGCGGCAGTCGCCAGCGCCCGCAGGAAATCGCGGTCGAAGCCGCGAACCCGTTCGCCGAGCATGCCTTCGCCGAACGGAATCTCCGATTGCTCGAGCGAGGTGGGAATGATGGTGTCGAAGCCGACGACCTTGGTGCCGCCTTCGACGATGGCGTTGAGCACGCGGCCGATCTCGCCGGTCCAGGTCAGCGTCGGCGAGCCCTCGAAGGGGACGGTGTGATAAGTTTCCTCGTCGATCGCCACCACGACCGTCGGCGAGGCCGCCGGAGCGTAGCGGTTGCCGAACATCTCGAAGCGCAATGCGGTGAGGATGTCGAGCGAAAGCCCACGGATGCGGTCGAGGGCGGGGGAGACGGCGATGCCGGCGCAGGCGAGCGCGATTGCGGTGGCCGCAATCGCATCCCGCGTGACGCGCCGCGCGTTCAAAACAGAGACCGGTCTAGTCGAGGCGGACCAGACGGCCGACGATCGGCGTCGGGCCGGGTTTGGCATTCGCATCGACCAGGAACACGATCTTTGATCCGCCGAACGATGCCGAATAGATGCCGCCCGGCGTCAGCGAGCGGTTCGTGCCGGCAAAATCGTAGAACTTGCCCCTTGCCTGGCGTCCAGTGAGCTCGACCTGCTGCCGCTCGCCCTTGACGTCGAGCCGCTCGATCACGAGCGTGCCCTTGCCGTTGGCTTCCACCATCGGCGAAGCGCCATACAGCGTGAGCTGCGTCCTGAACTTTGGCCCGCTCTTCTCGCTGGCGAGGCTGCGCAGCACTGTGGCGGCGGCATCGCTGGTCGCCTTGCTCGTCGCGTGCGATTGGGTGGAATCGCAGTTGGTTTTTTCGCGTTTGACGTCGGCGAACTGCACGAAGCTCTCGTCGGTGCCGACGACGACGGTGCCGAGCCCGCTGATGGTCTCGCGCTGGCAGGACTTCATGTAGGAGATCGTCACCGAGCCCCCGGCGGCAACCTTGATGACCGCCTTCGGCGTCAGGTAGTCCATGAATTCAGCGCCGGTGACATTGCCCTGCACCTCTTCCACGACTGCGACCGGCGATTGCGCGGCGGCAGGGCCTGCCAGCGCCAATAGTCCGATACCAACAGCGATCGCGCGTTTCATTGCAAAAACCCCTTCGAACTGGAGCGGCTAGCTCCCCGATCATCCGGCCCCTGTGGGGGACTTGTTACGGCGGAATACGCGTCAACTATGCCAGCGAATGTGACTGATATCACTTAGCGGCCGGCGAGGACAACATCACCGCGCGACCGGTAGTCGCACCGGCTGAACGCAACGTTCGATCTGGCGCGTTTGTGATTTTCATTCGTGCCCCCGGTTGTGGACCATCCTGGCCCGTGCCGTGGGGAACCCGCACGACAAATACGGCATATGCAGGGAGAGGCGGGATGGCCAATCGTTTGGGCGCGCCGCGCGATATGCTTGGCGGTATTGCGGTCGCGCTACTGGTCCTTGCGCTTGCCGTTTCTGCACGCGCCGAGGACCAGCCACCGCGCGACCAAGCCCCACAAGCGGCGAAGGCGCCGCCCGGACAGAAGGGTGGAGCGGGGGAAAAAGCACCGGCCGCCGAACAGCATCGCCTGCCGCCGGATTCCACCACCAAGCACTCGCTGGCGCTGTCCGGCCGTACCTTGTCCTTTACCGCGGTCGCCGGATCAATTCGCCTGTTCGACGACAAGGGCGAGCCGCAGGCCGATGTCGCCTACACCTCCTACCAGCTCGACGGCGCCCAGTCGGGTACGCGGCCGGTGACGTTCTTCTTCAATGGTGGACCGGGTGCTTCGTCCGCCTGGCTGCAGCTTGGCGATGCCGGCCCGTGGCGGTTGTCGATCACGGGCGAGGGCGCGGTGGCATCCGCCTCGCCCGACCTCATTCCCAACGCCGAGACCTGGCTCGACTTCACCGATCTCGTCTTCGTCGATCCGGTCGGCACCGGTTACAGCCGGTTCGTCGCGACCGGCGATGACGTGCGCCGCCGCATCTGGTCGGTCGACGGCGACGTCGAAGCGAATGCGCTGGTGATCCGCCGCTGGCTTGAGAAATACGACCGCCTGCCGTCGCCGAAATATGTCGTCGGCGAAAGCTATGGCGGCATCCGCGGACCGAAGGTCGTGCACAATCTGCAGACCAAGCAGGGCGTCGGCGTGCGCGGACTGATCCTGGTCTCGCCAGTTCTCGACTTCCGCGACTGGTCGGGATCGAGCCTGCTGCAATATGTCGGACGGCTGCCGACCATGGCGGCGGTGGCGCGCGAGACCAAGGGGCCGGTGACGCACAAGGATCTCGCTGACGTGGAGCGTTACGCCCGCGGCGAATATCTGGTCGATCTCGTCAAGGGACAGGCCGATACCGAGGCGAAGAACCGCATCGCCGACAAGCTCGCAAGCCTCACCGGCATCGATGCTGCGGTAACGCGGCGTCTTGCGGCACGACTTAGCGTCGGCGAATTCCGCCGGGAATTCGATCGCAAGAACGGCAAGGTCACCGGCCGCTATGACGCGTCGGTGATGGGCTTCGATCCCTATCCCGATTCGAATTACGGCCAGTTCGGCGATCCTTCCGGCGATGGGCTGATGGCGCCGCTCACCAGCGCCGCCGTCGATCTCACCACGCGCAAGCTGAACTGGCGGCCGGATGG
>DATEJC010000233.1:0-4057 GCA_035278345.1 Bradyrhizobium sp.
TCACCGCTCCCTGCGCACCGAGCTGCCCCAATGCTTAAGCGAAGACCACACGCTGCGCGACAGCCGGAAACTGTCGACGGGGGTGGAGCAGCCGAGCGCCTCGAAGCGGTGCAGCTCGACGCCGCTCCACTGGAAGCCGCACTTCTCCAGGATGTTGCGCGAGGCCGGATTGGTGACACGGGCGCCGGCGAACAGGTGGTCGCCGCAAAATTCCTCGAAGAAATAGTCGATCGTCGCGCGCGCCGCCTCGGTGCCAAACCCCTGGCCCCAATGGTCGACGCCGAGCCAGTAGCCGAGCTCGGGCGCGTCGGCCTTGACCATGTTGATGCTGACCATGCCGATCGGCTCGAAATTCTGCTCGATCAGGAACGCGAGCTCGCGCGGCTCGGCCGCGGTGAAACGGATGAACTCGACGGCGTCTTCCTGCGAATAGGGATGCGGAAGGCGGCGCGTATTCTCGGCGATGCGGCGGTCGTTGGCGAGACGCGCAATCGCTTTTACGTCCGCGAGCGTCGGCCGGCGCAAGTTCAGCCGTTCGGTCTCGAGGACGCAAGGACTCGCCTCGCGCAAGGTGGGGCTCAAAAATTCCTGCAGCATCGTCCGGCTCCTGTGATGCGACTAAAAAAATGCGACGTCGAAAATAAAAAGGGGAGGCCGGTTTCCCGCCTCCCCTTCAGGAGCCTTGTATGGACTCCGCCGGTTTGTCAGGACCCGGCGGACTCAATTTGATCCACCGTCTATTCAGCAGCCTCGGTCATCGGAAGTACCGACACGACCGTACGGCCATTGGCTTTCGCGCGGAACTCGACGCGGCCTTCGGCCTTGGCAAATAGAGTATGATCAGTGCCCATGCCGACATTAAGGCCGGGGTGCCAGGTGGTGCCGCGCTGACGCGCGATGATGTTGCCGGGAACGACGTGCTCGCCGCCGAACGCCTTGATCCCGAGCCGCTTGCCCGCCGAATCACGTCCGTTACGCGATGAACCGCCTGCTTTTTTGTGAGCCATGGCCCGTCTCCAACTCGCCGTATCTGTAGATCAATTCCTTGACGGAATCATTTCAAATTTTCTCACGCTTCAAATTGAAGCGATCACTTCTTCTCGCTCTTGGCTGCCGCCTTCTTGGCGGGAGCCCTCTTCGCCGGGGCCTTCTTGGCGGCGGGCTTTGCCGCTGCCTTGCTGGCTGCCTTGGCTGCCGGCTTCTTGGCAGGAGCCTTCTTGGCCTTCGGCGCTGCATCATCACCTTCGGCAGCCTTCGCCGCGACCTTTTCCTTCTTCGGACGCGGGCCGATGGTCGGCTTGGCGTTGTCGGTCAGGATCTCGGTGATGCGCAGCACCGTGATCTCGTCGCGGTAGCCGCGCTTGCGGCGCGAATTCTTGCGGCGGCGCTTCTTGAAGGCAATGACCTTCGGTCCGCGCTTGTGGTCCAGCACTTCGGCCGCAACCGAGGCGCCTGCCACCGTAGGGGCTCCCAGCACCGGCGTGTCACCGCCGACCACCAGAACTTCGCCAAGCTGCACGATCGTGCCGACATCGCCGGCGATCTTGCCAATCTCGAGTACATCATTCGGAACGACGCGGTATTGCCGGCCGCCGGTTTTGATGACTGCGAACATCGTTTGATTCCTTCGTGTTCGATCCCGTCCTCGAGACTTCGCCCGGGCCGGCTTCTTGTTCAGTCGGTTATGGGTACGTGTTCCGCGCGGTCCGGGGCTAACCCCTTGCGATTTCGCGCAAAAACAAGCGGCGCAGGAAATCCCGCGCCGGATGGCGGGCTTTATAGCGGGAAAGCTCTGGGAGTCAAGGCAAAGGGGCCCGAAAAACCGCCAAATACGAGGGATTTGGCGTGATTTCGGCTCGCCGGACCGGTGACAGACGGCCCCAGCGAACCAGTGAAACCAATGGGTTCCACCCCCGTTGTCCCCTCACATTCGCCAAGGGCCAGGGAAATCATGGCTGAGGACCTCATTACCACCACCGGGATCGCCGGCCACGGGGCGACCCGCCTGCCGTCGGTCGACGTCGACAGCTTCAATCTCGAGCTGAAGGACGAGGACGGATTTTTGGGCGATCGCGCCAGCAAGGGAGCGTTCCGGAAAATCCTCGATAGCTGGCGCAAGCCGCTGCGCAAGACGGGCGAGGACCCATTCGGCGACGAACCCTCCGACAAGATCAGCAAGAAGGTGCTCGACGAGATATTGATCGGCGACGACGTCGAAGCCTCCGCCATCGTGCACAGCGCGATCGAGGAATTCGCGCTGGAGCTCGCTTATGTGACGCGGCGGATCCTGAAGACCAAAGCATGGGCCAAGACCGAGCGCATCGTGGTCGGCGGCGGCTTTCGCGAAAGCCGCATGGGCGAGCTTGCGATTGCGCGCACCGAAATCCTGCTGAAGTCGGAAGACTTCAAGGTCGAGCTGGTGCCGATCCGCTTCCATCCCGACGATGCCGGCCTGATCGGCACGCTGCACCTGGCGCCGTCCTGGATCTTCGAGGCGCATGACAGCATTCTGTCCGTCGATATCGGCGGCACCAACATTCGCTGCGGCGTGGTCGAGACCAACTGGAAGAAGGCGAAGGATCTTTCCAAGGCCGCGGTGTGGAAGTCGGATCTGTGGCGTCACGCCGACGACGAGCCCACGCGCGAGGGCGCGGTGAAGGGGCTGGTGAAGATGCTGAAGGGCCTGATCGAGAAAGCCGAAGCGGAAGGGTTGAAGCTGGCGCCGTTCATCGGCGTCTCCTGTCCCGGCGTCATCAACGAGGATGGCTCGATCGAGAAGGGCGCGCAGAACCTGCCGGGCAACTGGGAGAGCAGCAAGTTCAATTTGCCGGCGAGCCTGATCGAAGGCGTTCCGGAAATTAACGGACACGACACTGCTGTCGTCATGCACAATGACGGCGTGGCGCAGGGGCTCGCCGAAGTTCCGTTCATGCAGGATGTCGAGCGCTGGGGCGTGCTGACCATCGGTACCGGACTCGGCAACGCGCGCTTCACCAACCGGCACAACGGCAAGGATGCGAAGAAAGACGACAAGAAGGAAAAGGACGAGAAGAAAGCCAAGAAAAGCAAAGAGAGTTAAGACCGAAAGTTCCCGCGCGCGGAGTAACCTTGACCGGTTAGGTTAAAAACGGGATCGCGTTGCGTGTGATGTGCGCGGATCGCTACGGTCGTTCCGTCGCTCTCGCTGGCCGGCGAAGCCGCACTTCCTGGCCGGAATTTCAATGAAGCGGCACGGGGCCGCCGGGGTTTGTCGCGTCCGGCGGTCCCACCTTCATTTCCAGCCGATCCGCGTGAAGAAGCCGGCGATCTCGCTCGCCGCGCGATCCGGATCTTCCCGGTGCGGGAAGTGGCCGACGCCGGCAAACATCGCAAGATCGAGATTGGAGAAGGTCTCGCCGAGCCGGTCGGTCCATGCATACGGAAACAGCGGATCGTGCTCGGCCCAGCGCACGCAGGCCGGAACATCGATCGGTGGAAGTTTTGCCGCTTCGCCCTTCATCATCTTCACTCGTCCTGCATGCGCGGCGCGATAGTGCGCAAAGCCGCCGGCAAGGTTGCCCGGTTTAAGGAAGTTGTCGGTGAAGGCTTCGATCACATCGTCGAACGCATCTTTGCGATGCGACCAGGCCTTGAGGAAATGAGAAATGTAAGTGCGGCAGCTCTCGCGCGTCGCGCCGACGAGGGCAGGAGCCATCTCCATCTGATGAAAGGATTGATACCAGATGTTGTTCAGCCGATCCGGCTCCGCCATCCGCGAACCAATGCCGGGATAGACGAAGTCGAAGAAGAACAGCCCCGAGATGCGCTGAGCCGCGGTGCGCGCGAGCGGCTGCATCAGCGCACCGCCGACGTCGTGGCCGACGATGCCGACCTGCGTGAGATCGAGCGCATCCATCAGCGCCAGCATGTCGGCGGCCTGCTGGTCCGGGCCGAAGGGGCCATCCGGCTTGTCGCTGTCGCCGAAGCCGCGCAGATCGGGCGCGTACAGCGTGTAGCGATCAGCCAGCCGCGTCATGACCGGCTGCCAGCTGAGCCAGAATTCCGGCCAGCCGTGCAG
>DATEJC010000234.1:0-19267 GCA_035278345.1 Bradyrhizobium sp.
GCCGCGACCCAATCGAGCGCCGCCAGAATGCCGGCGAGCGGACCGGGAAAATCGGCGACACCGTCGGCAACCACCGGCAGGCCGAACGCGGCAAAGCGCGCGGGATCGCCGTTGGCGTTGAGGATCAGGCCGTCGCATTGCGGCGCGAGGCGCGCGATTACGCGATCAAGGATGGTGCGGCCACCGATGGTGCGCATTGGCTTGTCGCCGCCGCCCATGCGGCGTGCGAGACCGCCTGCGAGCAGGACACCGGGAATTTCCGGCGCGCTTGTTGGCATCGCCGGCGCGCCCTTTGGCGCTACCTCAGTCGTCACGCGCTTCGCCCTTGCGCTTGTGGCGCGCGGATTCTTCCTCGACATAGTCGAGGTTCTGGTCGTAAACGAGCCGCTCTTGTCCCGACAGAGCGATGAAGCGTTTTCCGCGGGTGCGGCCGACCAGCGTCAGGCCGACTTGTCTTGCGAGTTCCACGCCCCAGGCGGTGAAGCCCGAGCGCGAGACGAGGATCGGAATTCCCATCCGCACCGTCTTGATCACCATTTCCGATGTCAGCCGCCCGGTCGTGTACATGATCTTGTCGGCGGGGTCGACGCCATGCTGGAACATCCAGCCTGCGATCTTGTCGACAGCGTTGTGGCGGCCGACGTCTTCGGTGTAGCAGATCGGCATGCCTTTCTTGCACAGCACGCAGCCATGGATCGCGCCGGCCTCCAGATAGAGCGACGGCATCGTGTTGATCGCATGCGTCATCTGGTAGAGCCAGGAAGTGCGCAATTCCGCCTTCGGCAGCGCGACGCTCTCGATCGCCTCCATGAGATCGCCGAACGCGGTGCCCTGGGCGCAGCCCGAGGTCTGCGTGCGCTTCTTCAGCTTCTGCTCGAAATTGGTGTTGTGCTCGGTGCGCACCACCACCACCTGAAGATCGTCGTGATATTCGACCTCGGTGACGACGTCGTCATATTTCAGCATGTTCTGGTTGAGCAGGTAGCCGAGCGCCAGATATTCGGGGTAGTCGCCGATCGTCATCATGGTGACGATCTCCTGCGCGTTCAGATACAGCGTCAGAGGCCGCTCGACCGGGACCTTGATCTCGACCTCCGCCCCATGCTGGTCGGTGCCGCGGACCCGCTCGGTCAGCCGCGGATCGTCCGGATTTGGCACGATCAGGGGAATTGGGGCCTTTTCCATCTTCATCATGGCGGCGACGTTAGCATGACTTTCCCTGCGCTCCGATATAAAGCAGCGGGGGTAAGGATTTAAGGGCCGGTTCCGGCCGGTCTTTTGGGAAGACGAGAATGAAGGTAATTGGCCTCGCGGGATGGAGCGGCTCCGGCAAGACCACCTTGCTGCAGCGCGCGATTCCGCATCTGCTCAAGGAGGGGCTTCGCGTCTCCGTGATTAAGCACGCCCATCACGAATTCGACGTCGATGTGCCGGGCAAGGATTCCTGGGTGCATCGGCAGGCCGGTGCAGCGGAGGTGCTGGTGTCCTCGAGCCGGCGCTGGGCGCTGATGCATGAATTGCGCGGCGGGGCCGAGCCACGGCTGCAGGAGCTGCTGGCCAAGATGGCGCCGGTCGATCTCGTCCTGGTCGAAGGTTTCAAGCGCGAGCCGCACCGCAAGATCGAGGTGCATCGCGCCGCCAACGGCAAGCCGTGGCTGTTTCCCGAGGATCACGGCATTGTCGGCATCGTCACCGACGCCAGGGTCGAGACGCGGCTTCCGGTCGTCCATCTCGACGATATCGATGCGGTCGCAGCGCTGATCAAGCGATCGGCGATCTCGATTGAGGATCTGTTTTCGGAAGCAACCGCGTGAGCAGCTGAGAAGCGATGGCGCAACTGTCCGACGATTGCTTTGCCTTTGGCGGCCCGATGATGTCGGTGGATGAGGCCGTCGGTCTCATTGCCGCGCGGGTCAGCAAGGTCGAGGAAAGCGAGACAGTTGCGCTTGGCGAAGCGGACGGGCGCATTCTTGCCCACGACATCGCCGCACCCTTGCCGCTGCCGCCGTTCACCAATTCCGCGGTCGATGGCTATGCGGTTGCGAGCCGCGACCTGCCGAAGACCGAAGCGGAAGCATTTCCCGTGCTGGGACGCGTGCAGGCCGGCGCGTCGGTAGGCGATGCGATCAAGACTCGTCACGCGGTGCGCATTTTCACGGGCGCGCCGATGCCCGCGGGCGCCGATACCGTGTTCATGCAGGAGGACGTGCAGGTCGAAGGCGGCAAGGTATTGCTGCCGGCAGGGCTGAAGCCGGGCGCCAATGTGCGTCCGGCGGGAGAGGACATCCCGCTTGGTTATGCCGCGCTGAAGGCGGGCCAGCGGCTCCGGCCGCAGGATGTGGCGCTTGTCGCCGCGTTCGGCCTGACGCGCATCGACGTGGTCAGGCGCATCCGTGTCGCGGTGTTCTCGACCGGCGATGAGCTGGTGTCGCCGGGCGAGACGCGCGCCGCACCGCAGCTTTTCGACTCCAACCGCTTCATGTTGATGGCGATGCTGCGGCGGCTCGGCTGCGAGGTCAGCGATCTCGGCATCTTTCGCGACGAGACTGCCTCGCTGGCGAACGCGCTGAAGCAGGTGGCGGGCCAGCATGATCTGCTGCTCACCACCGGCGGCGTATCCACTGGGGAAGAGGATCACGTCAAGGCCGCCGCGGAGAGCGCAGGAAGGCTCGTGCTGTGGCGGATGGCGATCAAGCCGGGACGCCCGGTCGCGATGGGAATCATCGCCGGCACGCCGTTCATCGGACTGCCCGGCAATCCCGTCGCGAGCTTCGTCACCTTCGTGCACGTGGTGCGCCCGACCATCCTTGCCCTGTCAGGCGCGCGGCAGGAGAAGCTCACGCCGATGCCGGTGCGCGCGGCCTTCTCCTACAAGAAGAAGGTCGCGCGCCGGGAATATGTCCGCGTCACCCTTCGCAAGGGCGCCGATGGTTTGCTTGAAGCCACCAAATTTCCGCGCGAGGGCGCGGGACTGTTGTCTTCGCTCGCCGACACCGACGGGCTTGCCGAGCTCGGCGAGGAGGTTGCGCAGGTCTCGCCGGGCGAGATCATCGGCTTCCTGTCCTATGCCAGCCTCGTCAACTGATCCGCGTTGACGATGCGCACCTCTCCCGCCATGTTGACGGCATGACCACGACAAAACTCGATCTCGCGGGCCTGAAATGTCCGCTGCCGGCCCTGAAGACGCGGAAGGCGTTGAAGTCACTGGCCGCGGGCGATCGGCTGGAAGTGCTCTGCACCGATCCGCTCTCGGTGATCGATATTCCCAACCTCGTCCGCGAGACCGGCGACAAGGTCGAGATCACCGAACGCAGCGAAAGCCGCATCGTTTTTCTGATCGAGAAGGCCGATGGCCCGATAGGAAAAACCGATAGTGCGTCCTCGGCGCATAATTGAGTTTTGGTTTGCTGCGGTGTGCCGCTAGAGTCCCGCTGATCGACCGACAGCGAAAAGCTCTGCGAAATGAATACCAAGCAGCGAGGCCACGATTTCATCCGTCTCTGGACCTATGGATGCTCCGCCCGAAATGACCCTTTTTCCGGCCGCCAGCCCGCAATGCCGCTGTCCTTAAATCCTTATTGGAACGCAACAATTCTCTTGGCATCTGGCATGCCAGAGACTAGAGTCGTCCGAACCAAAGGCTAGGGAACGAGACGTTTTTCAATGGCTCACGACGTCCAACAGATCCGCGTATTTGATCATCCCGGCGAGGGGCGCAAGCGCGCCAAGGCGACGCCGAAAGGCCGCCAGATCGATCCGACTGCATCGCATGAGATCGAGGTCTTGCTCGGTGATCGGCCGCGCCGCCGCGATCTGCTGATCGAGCATCTGCACCTGATCCAGGACAAGTATCATCAGATCTCGGCCGCGCATCTTGCGGCGCTTGCCGAAGAGATGAAGCTCAGCTTTGCCGAGGTGTTCGAGACTGCGACCTTCTATGCGCATTTCGACGTGGTGAAGGAAGGCGAGAAGGATATCGCGCCGCTCACCATCCGCGTTTGCGACTCGCTGACCTGCGCCATGATGGGCGCGGAAAAACTGCTGGAAGACTTGCAGAGCAAGGCGGGTCCCGGCATCCGCGTCGTCCGCGCGCCCTGCGTAGGCCGCTGCGACACCGCGCCTGCCGCAGAGGTCGGCCACAATTTCGTCGATCACGCCACCGTTTCGAATGTGCTCGCGACGGCAAAGGCCGGCGACACGCATGCGCATCTGCCCGACTATGTCGCTTACGACAAATACGTCGCCGGCGGCGGCTACAAGCTGCTCAACCGTCTGCGCTCGGGCGAGGTGTCAAAGGAAGACCTGCTGAAGTCGCTCGACGATGCGTCGCTGCGCGGCCTCGGCGGTGCCGGTTTTCCTACGGGCCGCAAATGGCGCGCGGTGTTAGGTGAGCCCGGCCCGCGGCTGATGGCGATCAATGGCGACGAGGGCGAGCCCGGCACCTTCAAGGACCGCTACTATCTCGAAACCGATCCGCACCGCTTCATCGAAGGCATGCTGATCGGCGCCCACATCGTCGAGGCGGCGGAGGTCTACATCTACATCCGCGACGAATATCCGGCCTCCCGCGAAATTCTGGCGCGCGAGATCGCCAAGCTGCCGGCCGGTGGGCCCGTGCTGCATCTGCGCCGCGGCGCCGGCGCCTATATCTGCGGCGAGGAATCCTCGCTGCTCGAGAGTCTCGAAGGCAAGCGCGGGCTGCCGCGACACAAGCCGCCATATCCGTTCCAGGTTGGCCTGTTCGGCCTGCCGACCCTGATCAACAATGTCGAGACACTGTGGTGGGTGCGCGACATCGTCGAAAAAGGCGCGGGGTGGTGGAAGAGCCATGGCCGCAACGATCGCCAGGGTCTGCGCAGCTACTCGGTGTCAGGCCATGTGAAAAATCCGGGCGTCAAGCTTGCGCCGGCCGGCATCACCGTGCGCGAATTGATCGATGAATATTGCGGCGGCATGGCCGACGGCCACAAATTCCGCGCGTACTTACCGGGCGGCGCGTCCGGCGGCATCCTGCCGGCGTCGATGGGCGACATCCCGCTCGATTTCGGCACGCTGGAAAAATACGGCTGCTTCATCGGCTCGGCCGCCGTCGTCATCCTCTCCGACAAGGACAGCGTGCGCGGCGCGGCCCTGAACCTGATGCGCTTCTTCGAGGACGAGAGCTGCGGCCAGTGCACGCCGTGCAGGGTCGGCACGCAGAAGGCGGCGCTGTTGATGGAACGGCCGGTGTGGAACAGGGCGCTGCTCGATGAATTGAGCCAGGCGATGCGCGATGCCTCGATCTGCGGCCTCGGCCAGGCGGCGGCAAACCCGCTGACCTCCGTGATCAAATACTTTCCCGACGAGTTCAAGGAAGCGGCCGAATGACCAGGATTACGTTCGAGCTCGACGGCAAGCAGGTCGACGCCAAACCCGGCGAGACCATTTGGCAGGTCGCCAAGCGCCAGGGCCGCGATATCCCGCACCTCTGCTATTCGCCGGAGCCCGATTATCGCCCGGACGGCAATTGCCGCGCCTGCATGGTCGAGATCGAAGGCGAGCGTGTGCTTGCCGCTTCCTGCAAGCGCACGCCGACAGTCGGCATGAAGGTCAAGACGGAAAGCGCGCGCGCTGTCAGTGCGCAGAAGATGGTGATGGAGCTCCTCGTCTCCGATCAGCCGGCGCGCGCGACTTCGCACGATCCGGATTCCAAATTCTGGAACTGGGCCGACGCGGTCGGCGTCACCGAGAGTCGCTTCCCCGCCGCGCAGCGCTGGGAGGGCGATGCCAGCCATCCGGCGATGCGCGTCAATCTCGATGCCTGCATCCAGTGCGGCCTGTGCGTGCGCGCTTGCCGCGAGGTGCAGGTCAACGACGTCATCGGCATGGCCTACCGCAATGCCGACGCCAAGATCGTATTCGACTTCGACGATCCCATGGGGGAATCGACCTGTGTGGCCTGCGGCGAATGCGTGCAGGCCTGCCCGACCGGCGCCCTGATGCCGGCCGTGATGCTCGACGACAAGCAGACCCGTGTTGTCTACGCCGACAAGAAGGTGGATTCGCTCTGCCCCTTCTGCGGCGTCGGCTGCCAGGTCGCCTATCAGGTCAAGGACGAGAAGGTGATCTATGCCGAGGGCCGCGACGGCCCGGCCAACCACAACCGTCTCTGCGTCAAGGGCCGCTTCGGCTTCGACTACATCCATCACCCGCACCGCCTGACCAAGCCGCTGGTGCGGCTGCCCAATGCGAAGAAGGACGCCAACGACCAGGTCGATCCCGCCAATCCCTTCACGCATTTCCGTGAGGCGTCGTGGGAAGAGGCGCTCGATATCGCCGCCAAGGGCCTTGTGAAGATCCGCGACGAGAAGGGCGTCAAGGCGCTCGCCGGCTTCGGCTCGGCCAAGGGCTCCAACGAGGAAGCGTACCTGTTCCAGAAGCTGGTGCGCACCGGCTTCGGCTCGAACAATGTCGATCACTGCACCCGTCTGTGCCACGCCTCCTCGGTTGCTGCGCTGTTCGAAGGCCTGCATTCCGGCGCAGTGTCGGCGCCGTTCTCCGCGGCGATGGACGCCGAAGTCATCATCGTAATCGGCGCCAACCCGACCGTGAACCATCCGGTCGCAGCGACCTTCTTCAAGAACGCGGTAAAGCGCGGCGCCAAGCTGATCGTGATGGATCCGCGCAAGCAGGCGTTGTCGCGCCATGCCTGGAAGCATCTCGCCTTCAAGCCTGGCGCGGACGTCGCCATGCTGAACGCGATGCTCAACACCATCATCACCGAAGGCCTGACCGACCAGCAATACATTGCGGGCTATACCGAGGGTTTCGACGAGCTCGCCGAGAAGATCAAGGAATTCACACCGGAGAAGATGGCGCCGATCTGCGGCATCGATGCCGACACCCTGCGCGAGGTGGCGCGGACCTACGCCCGTTCGCGCGCCTCGATCATCTTCTGGGGCATGGGCATCAGCCAGCACGTCCACGGCACCGACAATGCGCGCTGCCTGATTGCGCTCGCGCTGGTCACGGAGCAGATCGGCCGTCCCGGCACCGGCCTGCATCCGCTGCGCGGCCAGAACAACGTGCAGGGCGCGTCCGACGCCGGCCTGATCCCGATGTTCCTGCCGGACTACCAGCCGGTCGGCCGCACCGATCTGCGCCAGCCGTTCGAGAAGCTTTGGCAGCAGGAGCTCGATCCTGTCCGCGGGCTGACCGTGGTCGAGATCATGAACGCGATCCACGCCGGCGAAATCACCGGCATGTATATCGAGGGCGAAAATCCCGCGATGTCCGACCCGGATTTGCAGCACGCGCGCGAGGCGCTCGCCAAGCTCGATCATCTCGTGGTGCAGGATCTCTTCGTCACCGAGACCGCTTTCCACGCCGACGTCGTGTTGCCGGCTTCCGCGTTTGCGGAGAAATCCGGCACCTTCACCAACACCGACCGCCGCGTGCAGCTTGCCCGCGAAGTGGTAAAGCCGCCGGGCGATGCGCAGCAGGATCTCTGGATCATTCAGGAGATCGGCAAGCGCATGGGCCTGCCGTGGAACTACAACGGCCCGGCCGACGTGTTCACCGAGATGACGGAGGTGATGCCGTCGCTGAAGAACATCACCTGGGATCGGCTGGTGCGCGAGGGCGCCGTCACCTATCCCGTGGACGATCCGCAAAAGCCGGGCAACGAGATCATCTTCACCACCGGCTTCCCGACCGAGAGCGGTCGCGGCAAGATCGTGCCGGCGAAGGTCGTCCCGCCGGACGAACTGCCGGACGCCGAATATCCGATGGTGCTTTCCACCGGCCGCGTGCTCGAGCACTGGCACACGGGATCGATGACCCGCCGCGCATCCGTGCTTGACCAGATCGAGCCGGAGGCGGTCGCCTTCATGTCGCCAAAGGATATGCGGCGGCTGCAGGTGTGGCCCGGCGATCTCATTCGCCTGCAGACCCGCCGCGGCGCTGTCGAGGTGAAGGTGCGCTCCGACCGCGACGTGCCCGAGAACATGGTGTTCATGCCATTCTGCTACGCCGAGGCGGCGGCAAACTTGCTGACCAATCCCGCCCTCGATCCGTTCGGCAAGATTCCGGAGTTCAAGTTCTGCGCCGTCAAGGCAGAGAAGGTCGAGCAGCGGATCGCGGCAGAGTAGCGGCTAGAACCACGGCTCTTCATAGACCGGCTGACCATCGAGCAGCAATCGCTTGATGGCGGCCCGTCCGGACGGCAGGACCGCCGCGACGACCGTCAGCTTGCGCTGATTGCGGGCCTCTTCGAGTTTCTTGCCCTCGCCTTCAGGGACGAAATATTGCTCGAGGTTGTAGCGAATCTGCAGCTTGTCGCAGAAGGCGCGAGAGTCCGGGCCACAGCTCGCGCCATAGGCGACCCGGCCGCGGATCAGCACTTCGGGGCTTGTGACCGGCACCGCCTCGGCATGTACCGAGACTGCCCCGTAGAGGCCCTCGCTATTGGGCGCGAGCTTCACGAATACGGTACGGGAGCCGACGGGCTGGTTCTGCAATGGGCCGGCCGGTAATTGGGATATGTCATAGCCCAGCACGACATAGTCGCCGCGCAGCAGATCGCGCGGATCGATCGGGCGGGTCAGCAGCATCACCTCTGTGCCGTTGCGCAGGATGCTCGCGCGGTCGACGACCATCGCGCCCAGCAGCGCGACCTGGATCAGAGCGGCCGCACCGAACAGCACGATTATCGGGATACGCGCGAGCCGTTCGGCAAAGGATACGAAGAGGCCGGTCATGCTCGGTCCCTCGGCAGCAGGCGGCCCAGCACGATCGCCAGCACCACGGCAACGCCACCGGCGACCGCAAGGAATGCGGAACGGCGCAGCAGCGAGCCTTTCACGGCCCAGGTAATGCCCGCAATGACGCCGGCAATGCCGAGCCAGCCGGCGACGATCCGCGGGCGCGAGTCATCGAGCATGCCGGAGACCACGAGGCAGAGCATGGCGCAGAGTTCGAACGCATAGGCGAGCCATGGGTCACCTGCCTTCGGCGGCGTCCACGTCAGCGCCGCCAGCAGGACGAGCGCGATTGCGGCTGCGGCAAAGGCTGGGCCCGCCCGCCGGGTCATCGCGGCCGCCGCAAGGGCAAACGCCACGCCCGCGACACCGCATGCAATCGCCCACGGCGGCTGACCCATCAGCAGGGATCGCGAATGGAAGAGCTCGTTCGCCGTGACGACCTGCATCGCGGCGACGACCGCCAGCGCGAAGGCGCCATAGATGGACAACACGGCGCCTGCGGAATTCGTCCGCTGCCACGGTGTCGCGGCAAGTGCCAGTCCTGCGCCGAACACCAGCGCCGCACCGTCGGCGAGAACGAATGCGGTCTCAAAGTCAGGCTGCATCGCGGTCGAAATCCACCAGGGGATTGTCGCGACCGCGACGAGATGCGCGGCCACGCGCGAGTTCCACGCCAGCGCAAGACCGGCAGCCAGCAGCCAGATCACCACGAACGAAAAATGCGGCTCATATGCTTCAAGGGCGCGCGTGCAACTCCACGCACATGCCGCGGCCAGCGCCACCGCCAGTGCGCCGCGCGAATCGGTCAGCGCAGCTGCGACGAGCGCGCCGAGCGCCCAAAGCAGCATGCCGCCGGCAAAGTCGCCGCCAAGGTGATACATCTGGCCAACCAGGGCGATGGCGGCGCCGAAGATGATCGCGCCGACGCCGGCGCAGAGATCGGCGAGCACAGGACGGCCTGCGCGCGCGAACCATGCGCCGAGACCATGGGCAACCAGGATACCGGCGAGCAGCATCGCAAAACGCAACAGCCGCGCGATCTCCGTCCAGTGGGCGGCGACGAAGGCGAGGAACGCAGCTGCAATCAACAGCCCGCCGACAATGGCGACGACGATAGGAATGTTGATGCCGGGCGAGAGCGGCGGGAGCGCGAGGCGGATGGCGGAGCCGGCCGCAGGCGTAATCACGCCATCGGCCTCCCACCGGGCGAGATCGGCATCGAGACGCTGGCGGTAGGCGCGATCGAACATCATGCTGATCTTGAGGCCCGTGTACCCGTCGGCTGCGCATGGCAGCGCCGGTTCTGCACGTAACATGGACGCGCAGCTCTCAGCTTCAGGCCCGACTCCCCTGCGCGGATCAGCCTATCACCAGGCCGATTCCATTTAAACGGGACTGCTATCCCTTGACAGGGATGCATTTCCCGCCGCTGTTGCCTGAGTCGCGCCTCTGCCTGCGCGCGACATCGAAACGGCTCTAGCCCATCTAGATCGCCGTCATCTCGCCCTTGGTCCAGGCCTCGCGCAGCTTGAACTTCTGGATCTTGCCCGAGCCGGTCAGCGGAAACGCCTCCACCACGAACCAGTGCTTTGGCGTCTTGTGCGGGGCGAGCGAGGCGCGCATGTAGTCGATCAGCTCTTCCTTTTCGATCGTTGCGCCGGGTGCCGGCCGGATGAACGCTGCGACCTCTTCGCCCCATTTCTCGTGGGGTACGCCGATCACGGCGACTTCGCCGACCTTGGGATGCCTGAACAGCAGCTCCTCCAGCTCGCGCGGATAGATATTCTCGCCGCCGCGGATAATCATGTCTTTCAGCCGGCCCTCGACCGTGCAGAAGCCGCGCGCATCCATGGCGCAGAGGTCGCCGGTGTGCAGCCAGCCATCCTTGTCGATCGCCGCGGCCGTTGCGTCAGGCATCTCGAAATAACCGAGCATCACGTGATAGCCGCGGGTGCAGAATTCGCCGATGGTGCCGATCGGCACCGTCTCGCCGGTCGCGGGATCGATGATCTTGGTTTCCATGTTGGGCAATGGAAGACCAATCGTGCCCGCCTTGTCCTCGACGCTGTCATTGGTGCGGGTCTGCGCGGCCACCGGTGAGCACTCGGTCTGGCCGAACACGATGGTGAAGGACGCGCCGAGCTTCTCCTCCAGCCGCCGCACCAGTGCTGCGGGCACGGTGGATCCGCCGGAGCAGATCGACTTGACCGAGGAGAGATCCGTAGTCGGGAAGGTTGGATGCTCCAGCATCGCGATCAGCATGGTGGGCACTCCGACCATGGCGTTGCCGCGATAGGTGCCGAACATCTCGAGCACGATCGCGGGGTCGAACGCCTCGATCAGGACCTGGGTCGCCGCTTTGTAAACGGCGCCGATCACGCAGCAGACGCAGCCGCCGGTGTGAAACAGCGGCATCGTGGTGATGTAGACGTCGCCGACGTCATAGCCCATCCGGTCGGCCGTATCGGCGCCATTGTTGAGCAGTCCGCGGTGACGCAGCAGGGCCCCCTTGGGGAAGCCCGTCGTGCCGGAGGTATACTGGATCATCACGGGATCGTCGGGGCTGACGGCGGGGAGCTTGATGCTCTTGTCGTCACCCGCGGCGATGAACTTGTCCCAGTCGTCAAAGCAGATCACCTCGCGCAGTTCGGGACAGTTCGGCTTCACCGCCTGCACCGTCTCCAGCATCGGATTGCCGCGAAAATTGTTGACCACGAAGACGCCGGACGAGCGCGATTGCTTCAGCACATACTGCACCTCGTTGGCGCGGAAGGCCGGGTTCACCGTGACCAGTACCATGCCCGCCATGCCGGCGCCGAACTCCAGCATGATCCATTCCGGAATGTTCTGCGCCCACACCGCGATGCGCTCGCCCTTCTTGAAGCGGGTGAGCAGCGCGCGGGCGGTGCGCTCCGCCTCGCGGTACAATTCGGCGTAGGTCCATTTTCGCCGCAGCGCCGGATCCGGCACGCCCGCGATCAAAGCGAGACGATCAGGCGAGGATTCCGCTGCCCTGCGCAGCAGATCGCCGAACGTCATTTCCCGCACCGCAGGCGTGGTCGGTCCAGCGACATGCGACATCGTCAAAGCCATTTTGTCCTCCCGGCCGCTCTTGTGGTGTCAGGCGGCGTGTCTTCGGGAGGGAAAATGCCTTTGGGCGCCGGGTATTGCAAGCGGGGTTAGCCCCGGCAGCCAGCCATAACCGTCATTGCGAGCGAAGCGAAGCAATCCAGCTTTCTTCTCCGCGACAAGGAAAGCTGGATTGCTTCCGCCTTCGGCGGACTCCCGGCCCGGCGTAGCTTGCGCAGCAAGCATAGACGGGTCGTCGCTTCGCTCCTCGCAATGACGGTGAGAGGGCGGTGTCTACCCCGCCCTGCGCTGCCTCGCCGACGAGCGATGCGCCTTTCGCGCGGACCGGCTATGTGCCGTGTTGCGCCGCGCGGCCGAATGGCTGCGGCGTTTCGTGGCGCCGCCGTGCTTGCCACCCTTCAGGCTCTGCTTCAGCGCATCCATCAAATTGATGACGTTGCTCGGCCGCTCCTCGCGCTCGGCGACCTTCACCGGCTTGCCGGCGGCCTTGCGCCGGACCAGCGCCTTCAGCGCATTTTCATACTCGTCCTTGAACTCCGAGGGCTCGAAATGCGCAGCCTTGCTGTCGAGGATATGGCTCGCCAACGCGACCATGTCCTTCGATATCTTCGGGCTCTTGATGTCGTCAAAATAGTCGTCCTCGTCGCGGAGCTCGTAGGGGTAGCGCAGCGTGGTGCCAAGCAGGCCCTTGCCCAGCGGCTCGATGGCGATGATGTGCTCGCGGTTGGTGAGCACGATTCTGGCGAGCGCGACGCGGTTCTGGTCCTTCATGGCGTCGCGGATCACCGCGAACGCATCGACGCCGGCCTTGCCGTCCGGCACGATGTAATAGGGATGGTTCAGGTAGCGCTTGTCGATCTCCTCCCGCGGCACAAAGCTGTCGATGTCGATAGTGTGATTGCTCTCGATCTGCACCGCCTCGAGCTCGTCCTTCTCGACCTCGACATACTTGCCCTTGCTTAGCTCATAGCCGCGCGCCTTCTGGTCCCCCTCGACGACGTCGCCGGTCTCTGCGTCCACCATCTGCTGCTTCAGCCGGTTGCCGGTATCCCGGTTGATCATATGGAAGCGGGTTTTCTCGGCCGCGGTGGAGGCCGGGTACAGCGACACCGGGCAGGTGACCAGCGAGAGCTTCAGGGAGCCTTTCCAATAGGCGCGGGGAGCCATTACAATCTCCGGGACTGGGGCTTCAGGAACCTGAACGGATGCCAGCCGTTTTCGTTCCGTGGGGCCCACCAGTGCGGATTGCCAGGGATCGTTTGTGCACAAGAGCCTCACCACTTACCGCAAGAAACGCGACTTCGAAAAAACGTCCGAGCCCTCCGGCGACGTCAAGGTAGCGCCATCGAAGCAGCGGCGTTTCGTGATCCAGAAGCACGACGCGACGCGGTTGCATTACGATCTGCGCCTCGAGTTCGATGGCGTCTTCAAGTCCTGGGCCGTAACGAAAGGGCCCTCGCTCGATCCGCACGACAAGCGGCTGGCGGTTGAGGTCGAGGACCATCCGCTCGATTACGGCGATTTCGAAGGCACCATTCCCGAGGGCCAGTATGGTGGCGGCACGGTACAGCTCTGGGACCGCGGCTATTGGGATTCGCCCGACCCCGAACGCGGCTTTGCCAAAGGCGACCTGAAGTTCAACCTCCACGGCGACAAGCTGCACGGCAGCTGGGTGCTGGTGCGGATGAAAGGCGACCGCTACGGCGGCAAGCGCACCAACTGGCTGCTGATCAAGCACCGCGACGAATTCGTGCGCGAAGGCGAGGACAACGACATCCTCGATGAGGACCGTTCTGTCGCCTCCGGGCGCTCGATGGATCAGATCAGGGCCGGCAAGGGCAGGGCGCCCAAGCCGTTCATGCTGGCCAATGGCAAGACCAAGGCGGATGCCACCTGGAATTCCAACCGCGGCTCGGCGGCTGAAGCGCGCTCTAGAACAAAAGCGTCATCGGCGCCAGTCAAGCCGAAGAAGGTGTCGGCGATGCCAGACTTCGTCCCGCCGCAGCTCTGCGCGTCGGTGGAGAGTCCGCCGCATGGTGATGCCTGGTGCCACGAGATCAAGTTCGACGGCTACCGCGTGCAGCTGCGCGTCGAGCACGGTGAGGTCGCGTTGAACACGCGCAAGGGTCTCGACTGGGCCGACAAGTTTCCGGCGATTGCCAGGGAGGCGGGCGGCCTGCCGGATGCGCTGATCGATGGCGAGATCGTCGCCGTCGACTCCAAGGGTCTGCCGGATTTTTCTGCGCTACAGGCGGCGATCGCCGACGGCAAGACCGACGATCTCACTTACTTCGCCTTTGATCTCTTGTTCGTCGATGGCGAGGACCTGCGTGCGCTGCCGCTGCGCGAGCGCAAGGCACGTCTCAAGCGCCTCCTGGAAGCGCGCAAGGGCAAGCAAAAGCTGATCCGCTATGTCGAGCATTTCGAGGAGGACGGCGAGGCGGTGCTGGAGTCGGCCAAGCAGCTGTCGCTGGAAGGCATCATCTCCAAGAAGCTGGATGGGCGGTATCATTCCGGCCGCACCGAAAGCTGGACCAAGGCCAAGGTCCGCGCGGGGCATGAGGTGGTGCTCGGTGGCTGGAAGACGACGGGCGGCAAATTCCGCTCGCTAATGGCCGGCGTCTATCGCGGCAAGCATCTCGTCTTTGTCGGCATCGTCGGCACCGGCTTCGGCGCCGAAACGGTGCGCCGGTTGATGCCGCATCTGAAGGCGAACGCATCAGACAAGAGCCCATTCAGCGGGGCGAACGCGCCGAAAAATGCGCGCGATGTGCATTGGCTGAAGCCAAAGCTCGTCGCTGAGATCGAGTTCGCCGGCTGGACGGCAGACGAAAATATCCGCCAGGCCGCCTTCAAGGGCCTGCGCGAGGACAAGCCGGCGCGTGAGGTGGAGGCGGAGATGCCCGCCAAGGTCAGTGTTGCCAAGCCGATCGTCACGAAATCGCCGGCCAGGAAGGGCGCCGAGGTGATGGGCGTCACCCTCTCCAATCCCGACAAGGCGCTGTGGCCCGATGACGGCGACGGCAAGCCGGTGACAAAGCTCGATCTCGCCAATTATTTCGAAACGGTCGGCGACTGGATGATCGGTTATCTCAAGGGCCGTCCGTGCTCGGTGGTGCGTGCGCCCGACGGTATCGACGGCGAGAGATTTTTCCAGCGCCACGGCATGGCGAGCACACCCAAGCAGCTCGAGCTCGTCAAGGTCTCTGGTGATCGCAAGCCTTACATCCAGATCGATCGCATCGAGGGCCTGGCGGCGGTCGCACAATCAGGCGGTGTTGAGCTGCATCCCTGGAATTGTGCGCCGGATGCCTACGATGTCCCGGGCCGCCTGGTATTCGATCTCGATCCTGCGCCGGATGTGGATTTTGGCGAGGTGATCGAAGCTGCGAAGGAGATGCGCGAGCGGCTGTCAAAGCTCGGCCTGGAAAGTTTCTGCAAGACGACGGGCGGCAAGGGGCTGCATGTCGTCGCGCCGTTGCTGCATGGCGCCAGGGACAAGGTGGACTGGAGAGAGGGAAAGACTTTTGCGCAGGGCGTTTGCCAATGGATGGCCAATGATGACCCCGAACGATATCTGCTCAACATGTCGAAGCAGAAGCGGACGGGAAAGATCTTCCTCGATTATCTTCGCAACGACCGCATGTCGACGGCGGTCGGCGTGCTGTCGCCGCGCGCGCGACCCGGCGCCACGGTGTCGATGCCGCTGACCTGGACGCAGGTGCGCGGCGATCTCGATCCCAAGCGCTATACGATACGTACGGCGCCGGCGCTGCTGGCCAGGAGCAAGGCATGGGACGGCTACGAGGATGCAGCCGGTTCGATCAAGGCGGCGATGAAGAAGCTGGTGGGAAAGCTGTAGTTCGTAGGGTGGGCAAAGCGCGAGCGTGCCCACCTTTCTTGCTCGGTGCGCGCGAAGGTGGGCACGGCGCAATTGCGCCTTTGCCCACCCTACGCTTCTTCCTGAACGTTAAAGAGCGTCCTCACAGCTTCCCGAGCAACAGCAATATCAGCAGGATCACGATAATCAGCCCGAGCCCGCCGCCGCCGTAATAGCCGGTGCCGTAAAAGGGGCCGCCGCCGACGCCGGAAAATCCGCCGAGCAAGGCGATGATCAGAATAATCAGAATGATTGTGCCGATTGACATAATATCTCTCCTCAGCCCGCATGCGGGCGCATTTGTCTCTGCCTCGGCCGGGGAAACACATGGGAACAGTGATCGTTCCAGTTGTTGCGACGCCACATCGCAGCCCTTTCGCATCTTGCAAACGGAACTACATTGAGACGACATGACGGAGGAGTGAGATGCCCGGTCCGCTGATTGTTTCCATTCCGCACAGTCTCGGCCGCGAGGAGGCGATGCGCCGCCTCAAGACGGGCCTGTCACGCGCCGCCTCGCACGTGCCGATCCTGCAGGTCGACGAGGAGCGCTGGGAAGACAGTCGCATGATCTTTCGCGTGCGCGCGCTGGGCCAAGCCGCGAACGGCCATGTCGATGTCGCCGACGATCACGTCAAGGTCGAGGTGACGCTGCCGTTCCTGCTGCAGCGCTTTGCGGAAATGGCGCAGGCCGCGATCCGCGAGCGCGGAAAGCTGCTGCTCACCAAGAAATAACTAGCTTACGCCTGCGAAAGCGAGCACGGCGCGCGGCGGCGCCTTGGTCTCGGCGCCTGCGGCGAATTCGGCCGGCGACTGCTTGAGCGCGATCGTGTTCAGCACCTGCTGCCAGCGCCTGTATTCCGGCAGTCTTGGCATATGGAAGGCGATCTCCTCGGGCGCGCCGTTCAGCACGATGAAGATCGGTGCGCCGCCGGGCTCGACCGGGGCGAGCACGTAGGATAGAAACCGTCCTTCCGGAAAATTCCAGTCTTGCTCCTTCATCTCTTCCGCCGCCGGCGTCAGCCACAGCACGCCGAAGGAGCCGTCGGGCCGCCGCCCGTCCAGCCAGCGACGGCTTGTCACTTGCGGGAAGCGCCGTCGCAATGCCGTGAGGTAGCCGATGAAGCCGGTGAAATCCTCCGCCTCATGGCCAAGGTTGTCCCAGTTCACCCAGCCGATCTCGTTGTCCTGGCAATAGGCGTTGTTATTGCCGCCCTGCGAATTGCCGACTTCGTCGCCGGCGAGGATCAGTGGCAGGCCTTGCGCCAGCAGGAGGCAGGCGAGCTGGTTGCGGCGCAGCTGGCGACGCAGCGCGACAATCTTGGGATCGTTGGTCGGGCCCTCATGGCCGCAATTGTTGCTTTGGTTGTCGTTGGCGCCGTCGCGGTTGTCCTCACCGTTGGCGAGATTGTGCTTCTTGTTGTAGGAGAAGAGGTCGGCCAGCGTAAAGCCGTCGTGAACGGTGATGTGGTTGATCGACGCGCGCGGCCTGCGGCCAGCATGGCGGAAGAGATCCGAGGAGGCCGTCATGCGGCTGGAGACTTCGCCGATCAGGCTGCCTTCGCCGCTCCAGTAGCGCCGCAAGGCGCTGCGATAGCGGTCGTTCCACTCCGACCACTGCGAGGGAAAGCTGCCGACCTGATAGCCGCCCATGCCGACGTCCCAGGGCTCGGCGACGAGCTTGACCTGCGCCAGCACCGGGTCTTGCCGGATCGCAGTAAGGAAGCCGCTGCGGTGATCGAAGCCGTTCGGCCCGCGCGCAAGCGTGGTGGCGAGGTCGAAGCGAAAGCCGTCGACATGGCACACCTCGACCCAGTAGCGCAGCGAATCCATTACCATCTGCAGCACGCGCGGATGGCTGAGATTCACCGAGCTGCCGCAGCCGGTAAAGTCGTCGTAGAAGCGCGGGTTCTCGGGCTTGAGCCAGTAATAGGAGGCGTTGTCGAGGCCGCGGAACGACAGCGTCGGGCCGAGATGATTGCCTTCGGCGGTGTGGTTATAGACGACGTCGAGCATCACCTCGATGCCGGCATCGTGCAGCCGCGCTACCGTCGTACGAAAGGAATCCAGCGCGCTGTCCTGAGTAGCGTAGCGCGCCTCCGGTGCGAAGAAGCCGATGGTGTTGTAGCCCCAGTAATTGACCAGCTTCTTCTCCACCAGCATGCGGTCGTCGATCAGCGCGTGGATCGGCAACAGCTCAATCGTGGTGACGCCGAGCCGTTTCAGGTGAGCGATGACAGCAGGCGAACACAGCCCGCCATAGGTGCCGCGCAGCTGCGCCGGTACATCCTCGCGCAACTGCGTCAGGCCCTTGACGTGCGCCTCATAGATGATGGTGTCCTCCCAGGGAATGTTGGGGCGCGCTTCGCGGCGGCCGACAAAGGTTTCATCGACCACCACGGCCTTCAGCATGCCCCGCGCATTGTCGCGGCGGTCGAAGGACAGGTCCTCGCGCGGACTGCCGAGGCGAAAGCCGAAATGCGCGTCGCTCCACACCAGCCGTCCGGCCAGCCGCCGTGCATAAGGATCGAGCAACAGCTTGTTGGGGTTGAAGCGGTGGCCGCGCTCCGGTGCATAGGGGCCGTGCACGCGATAGCCATAGAGCTGCCCCGGCGAGACGTCGTTGAGATAGCCGTGCCAGATGTCCTCGGAGCACTCCGGCAGTTCGATGCGCTCGAGCTCGCGACGCCCTTGCGCATCGAATAGGCAGAGTTCGACCTTGTCTGCATTGGCCGAGAATAGCGCGAAATTGGTGCCGCGGCCGTCCCAATTAGCACCAAGGCGGGACGGCGATCCGGCGGAGAGGCGCATCCAATCAGCTTTCGGGTACGAGGAAGATCGCAGCCAGCGGCGGAATGGTGAGATTAAGTTCGTGGCCATTGGCTTGCAACGCCTCGACGGCGCCGGCATTGCCGACATTGCTGCCGCCATAATGGGCGGAGTCCGAGTTGAAAGCCTCGCGCCAATTGCCGCCGAAGGGAACGCGGACGCGGTAATTGTAATAGACATTGGGCGAGAAATTCACGACGACGACGCAGCGCGAGTGCTCGTCAAATCCCTTGCGCAGCCAGGCGAACACGTTGCCATTGGCGTCATCCGTGATCAGCCATTCGAATCCGGATGCCTCGCAATCGAGCTCATGCAGCGCGGGCGTGGTGCGATAGAGCTGGTTGAGGTCGCCGATCAGCGCCTGCACGCCCGCATGATTCCTGTCGTCGAGCAGGTGCCAGTCCAGTGAATGATCGTGGTTCCATTCGCGCTCCTGGCCGAACTCGCAGCCCATGAACAACAGCTTCTTGCCGGGATGGCCGAACATGAAACTGTAATAGGCACGCAAATTCGCAAAGCGTTGCCACGCATCGCCCGGCATTCGGCCGAGGATCGAGCGCTTGCCGTGCACCACCTCGTCATGAGAGAGCGGCAGGATAAAGTTTTCGGAGAAGGCGTAGTGCAGGCCGAACAGGACGTCGCCGTGATGATATTTGCGGTGGATGGGATCTTTGCCGATGTATTTCAGCGTGTCGTGCATCCAGCCCATGTTCCACTTGTAGCCGAA
>DATEJC010000235.1:0-4506 GCA_035278345.1 Bradyrhizobium sp.
GCCTTTCTTGCTTATGGCCAGGACGTGGATGGCCGGGAAAGCCCGGCCATGACGGAAAATCGAGGAGAACTCACTTGCCGATCTTCGACGCGCTGGACGCACCCAGTCACTGGCGGCCGTCGCCGCTCGCCGCCGGTCCCTTTGCGGGCCTGCAGGGCGGTGCAGTCGCAAGCCTGCTCACCGCCGAAGTCGAGGCCCAGGCGCAAGCGCGCAATTGGGGCACGGCGATCTCGTCCGCCGCGTGGTTCCTGCGGCCGACGCCGATGGCGGATTTGCGCAGCGAACTGCGCGTCGTCAGCGAAGGCGGCCGCGTCAGCGTTATCGACAACACGCTGTGGCCGCTGAACGAGGATGGCCCTTGCGCCACCGTGCGTGTGACCCTGTCGCGCGAGCGCGCGGTCGAGGTCCCCGGATTTGTCGAGGCAAGCCGCTCGCCGATCGATCCCACGCAACTTCCACAGCGCGCGCCGCGCCTTGCCACGGGGCGACGATGGTTCATGGACGCGATGGAGGCGCGGCTCGGCGAGGGCATCGCCTGGTTCCGCATGAACCACGCGATCATCGCAGGCGCGGGCCCCCTGTCGTCGATGCTGGGGCCTGCGGATTGGACCCACGGCATCGCCCGTCCGGTGCAGAACGTGGTCGCCGACCCCAATCCGAACCTGACCGTGCAGCTGTTCCGCCAGCCGCGTGGAACCTGGATCGGCGTACGCGCCGAGGCGCGCTGGCGGCCGTCGGCCGGACTCGGGGTCGGCAGCGGCACGCTCTGGGATGTCGAGGGCGAGATCGGGCGCGTCTCGATGTCGGTCGTGCTGGTGCCGTTTCCCAAACCGGCAATGGCGGCCGGCTAGCGGCTGGGCGGTCCTATTACTAATTCGTCATATTTGGGCAGGTTAAAGTGCCTTTTCGGCGCCTTCGCCGCGCGGCCTGGCGGATTCGTTTACAGTTAATGCCGCAGTAAATGGACGGTTAGGGCAAAGCCAGCTACAAGCTTGGGGGAATCGCGACCCATTTTCATAGAGATCATATTTGATGGCAGCCGTTCCCGGCGTCCGGCGTTCCGAGCTCGGTAACGCGCTGCGCACTTGCCGCAACGCCTTTATCGGCGTCGGCATCATGAGCTGCATGATCAACCTGCTCTATTTGACCGGGTCGATCTTCATGCTCGAGGTCTATGACCGCGTGCTGCCGAGCCGCAGCGTGCCGACCTTGATCGGTCTCGTGATCCTCGCCGCCTTCCTCTACATCGCCCAGGGCGTGCTGGACATGATCCGCGGCCGCGTGCTCGGCCGCATCGGCACGTCGCTGGACGAGGCGATGAACGAGCGGGTGTTCGAAACCGTGGTTCGCCTGCCGCTGATCGTCGGAAGCCGCAACGAGGGCCTGCAGCCGCTGCGCGACCTCGACAACGTCCGTTCGTTCCTCGGCAGCTTGGGGCCGAGCGCGTTCTTCGACCTGCCCTGGCTGCCGTTCTATCTGGCGATCTGCTTCGCCTTCCACTGGCTGATCGGCGTCACGGCACTGGTCGGCGCCATCATCCTGGTGTCGCTGACCCTGATCACGGAGTTCCTGTCGCGCCAGCCGGCAAAGGACGCGATGACACTGGCGGCGCGGCGCAACGACCTTGCCGCAACGACCCGCCGCAATGCCGAAGTGCTGGTCGCGATGGGAATGTCCGGCCGCCTGACCAAGCGGTGGAGCGAAACCAACGAGGAATATATCGCCGGCAATCAGCGCGCCAGCGACGTCACCGGCGGGCTCGGCGCCGTCGCCAAGGTGCTACGCATGATGCTGCAGTCGGCGGTGCTCGCGGTCGGCGGCTATCTCGTGATCTACCAGGAAGCCACCGCCGGCATCATCATCGCCGGCTCGATCCTGTCCGCGCGCGCGCTCGCGCCGGTCGATCTCGCGATCGCGCACTGGAAGGGCTTTATGGCCGCGCGGCAGAGCTGGCGGCGGCTGAACAATCTCCTGGAGAAGCTGCCGGCGCTGCAGGCGCAGACCCTGCTGCATCCGCCGGCCAAGAAGCTTTCGGTCGAGGCCGTGAGCATCGTGCCGCCGGGCGAGCAGCGCGTCATCGTGCAGGACATCAATTTCACTGTCGATGCCGGCCACGGGGTCGGCGTCATCGGCCCCTCCGGCTCCGGCAAGTCCTCGCTGGTCCGCGCGCTGGTCGGCGTGTGGCAGCCGGCGCGCGGCAAGGTGCGGCTCGACGGCGCCGCGCTCGACCAGTGGTCGTCCGACGTGCTCGGCGGTTATATCGGCTATCTGCCGCAGGACGTCGAGCTGTTCGCGGGCTCGATTGCGCAGAACATCTGCCGCTTCGATCCGGAGGCGAAATCGGAAATGATCATTGCGGCCGCCAAGGAAGCCGGCGTGCACGAGATGATCATCAAGATGCGCGAGGGCTACGACACCCAGATCGGCGAGCAGGGCGGCGCGCTGTCGGCCGGCCAGGCGCAACGCGTGGCGCTGGCGCGGGCGCTGTATGGCAATCCGTTCCTCATCGTGCTGGACGAGCCGAACTCCAACCTCGACGCCGAGGGTGACGAAGCGCTGACCCGCGCCGTGCGCGGCGCGCGTGAACGCGGCGCCGTCGTGATCGTGGTCGCGCACCGGCCGGTCGGCATCGAGGCCGTCGATCAATTGCTGGTGCTGAAGGAAGGCCGCATGCAGGCGTTCGGACCGAAGGAGCAGGTGCTCGGTCAGGTGCTGCAGCGCGTGCCCGCGCCGTCGCCGATCAAGGTGGTTTCCGAAGGCGGAGTTGCCAAGCCATGAGCAGCGAGGACCTGAAGAAATCGCAGCGCTCGATCCGCAAGCATCTTATCGCGGGGCTTTCGGTGGTGCTGCTGCTTGCCGGCGGCATCGGCGGCTGGGGCTCCACGGTGCCGATCTCGGGTGCGCTGATCGCGCCGGGGCAGGTGGTGGTCGAGTCCAACGTCAAGAAGGTGCAGCACCCCACCGGCGGCGTGGTCGGCGAGGTGCGCGTGCGCGACGGCGACCTGGTGAAGGCCGGCGACATCGTGGTGCGGCTCGACGAGACGGTGGTGCGCGCCAATCTCGCCATCGTCAACAAGACGCTGTACGGCCTGTGGGCGCGCCAGGCGCGGCTGGAGGCCGAGCAGCGCGGCAGCGACAGCATCAAATTCCCGCCGGCGCTGCTGGAGCGCGATGGCGACCCCGACGTCCGCGACATCGTGACGAGCGAAACCAAGCTGTTCGAGGTCCGCGTCAACGGCCGCGCCGGCCAGAAGGCGCAGCTGCGCGAGCGCGTTACCCAGCTCAACGAGGAGATCGAGGGCCTCACCGCGCAGGAAAAGGCCAAGGACAAGGAAATCGCGCTGGTCGAGAAGGAGCTGGTCGGCGTGCGCCAACTGTTCGATCAGCGCCTGGTGCAGATCTCGCGGCTGACCACGCTGGAGCGCGACGCGGCGCGGCTCAACGGCGAGCGCGCGCAATACATCGCCTCGCGCGCGCAGGCCAAGGGCAAGATCACCGAGACCGAGCTGCAGATCATCCAGGTCGACAAGGACATGGTCAGCGAAGTCTCCAAGGACCTGCGCGAGACCAACGACAAGATCGGCGAATTCATCGAGCGCAAGGTCACCGCCGAGGACCAGCTGCGCCGTATCGACATCCGCGCCCCGCAGGACGGCATGGTGCTGCAGTCGACCGTGCACACGGTCGGCGGCGTCATCACCGCGGGCGACGCCATCATGATGATCGTGCCGCAGGCCGACGACCTCTCGGTCGAGGCCAAGGTCAACCCGCAGGACATCGACAAGCTGCAGATCGGCCAGCGGACGGTGCTGCGCTTCTCCGCCTTCAACCAGCGCACCACGCCGGAGCTGATCGGCAAGGTCGCCCGTATCTCGGCCGACGTCACCACCGACCAGCGCAGCGGGCAGACCTACTACACCATCCGCGTCTCGATGGCGCCGGACGAGATCGCCCGCCTCGGCGAGGTCAAGCTGGTGCCGGGCATGCCGGTGGAAGCCTTCGTGCAGACCGGCGAGCGCACGATGCTGTCCTACTTCCTGAAGCCGCTGAGCGATCAGCTGATGCGCTCGTTCCGGGGGCGGTGAGCTCTCGATAGAGCTACGACTGTCGCCGCCGCATCAACGATGTCGTCTCGGCGAGGCCGGGACCCATAACCACAGAAAATTAGTTGTGCTGCACGCTGGAGCTCCAGCGTGCTCGATTCGATCCTGTGGTTATGGGTCCCGGATCGCGCTCGCTGGTCGCTCGCTTGTCCGAGACGACGCTCATAGATTTTCGAGCAGCAACCGCAGCGCCGTCTTCGCAAACACCTGCATATTGCCTTGCCGGTCACCGCTGCCGGTCTCCAGCGTGATCACCTTCTCGACGGGACCCGCAATCGCCATGCAGCAGTGGCCCGCGGCGTCGCCGTAGCGGTTTCCGGTGGGGCCGGTGGCGCCGGTTTCCGACAGGCCCCAGGTCGTGGCGAATCGTCCGCGCATCCGGTTTGCCAGCAATTGTGCGTAA
>DATEJC010000236.1:0-20081 GCA_035278345.1 Bradyrhizobium sp.
GAAATCGAAGGAATCGAGATCGGTCGAGAACATCGCGACGTTGCGCGTGCCGAGATAGGCCATCGCTGCCGGATTGTGCTGCAGCTGCGGGAAGCGGAAGAACGGTGCGGGCGGCTGGCCGAGTGCGGACTTCACCGCGCTGAAGCCCTTCTCCAGCTCGTCACGGACCTGCTGCTCCGTCATCTTCTTGTTGTTGAGGTTGACGTGCGACCAGGTGTGCGTGCCGACGGTGTGGCCGGCGGCCAGAACCTGCTTCAGGATTTCCGGGTGATAGGTCGCGTGCTTGCCAACCGCAAAGAACAGACCCTTGGTGCATTCTTCCGCAAGCGCCTTCAGCACCGCGGCCGTGTTGTTCGGCCACGGGCCGTCGTCGAAGGTCAGCACGACTTCCTTGTTCTGCAGGAAGTCGAGCTGCTTGAAATGCTCGAAGCCGAAGCCGGGGCCGCCCGAGGTGTCAATGACAACGGTGCGGGCGACGCCGAGCGCGTTGGGATTGGCGCAAGCAGGTTTTTGCTGCACGGGTGCAACGACGGGTGCGGGGGCTGGCGCAGGCGCTGCGACCGGGACCGGCCTCGAGAGCGAGGCCGTGGTCTGCACGTCGTCCTTTGCGTCGGGCCTTGCCGCTGCAGCCGGCGGCAGCGGCTCGGCTTTGCGCGCAGCGACGGTTTGAGGGGCTGCCGCGTCAGCGCGCGGCGAGGAAGTCCAGAACCACACTCCGGCGATCACGACCGCCGCAACAACACTGGCCAGCATCAGGCCCAACGCATTACGCATCGTTACAATTCCTGCTGAACTTTCCGGACGCGTTTTCTTCACGCGAACCGGTACCCACTTCACTCGAAACCGCTCTAGTTCCGTAACGTCGCATTAATGCGAACGAGGTCTTAACGCCCCGCCAACAAACGGCTGGGCGGCTCAAGAAATTTGGTCGCACCCCCGCGCCGAGCTGGCGGCGGGATCCGCCGTACTTACAATACTGCAGCATTATCAACAGCTTGCCTGTGTGATCTGCTCTGTGACTGCCATCACGGTGCCGGGAACGCGGAGGGCGCATGGTGACACCAACAGTCAACCGGGCCCCATGGAGGGGCCCAACAGGAGCCGACCATGACCGCCACCTTCACCACCACCCTTCGCAAGGCCGTTCTCGCCTTGACCATCGCGACCACGCTCGGTGCGATGACCTCGACCCAGAGCTTCGCCTACAGCGCGGAAGCCCAGCAGCAGTGCACCGGCGATGCCTTCCGCCTCTGCAGCAGCGAGATTCCGAACATTCCGAAGATCACCGCCTGCATGTTCAAGCACCGCACTGAGCTTTCGCCGGGCTGCCGCGCCGTGATGGACCGCGACCTCGCGGCCCAGAAGTCGGGCAAGGTTTCTGCCGCGGACTGATCTATCGAGACTTGCGGTCATGCGATCCGGCGCGAGGAACGTCCGCGCCGGATCGCCGTTTCCTGATAAGCCCCATTGCGATGCGGGTGCGCCGGCCTTAGAACGCCTTCATCGCACGTTTTGAAGGCGTTACATCATGACCAGATTTCTCTTCGCGATTGCGCTTGTTCTGATCACCGCCTCCAGCGCTTCCGCGCAACAGCGGCCGGGCCAGGATGCCTGCGGGCGGGATGCCTCGCGCTTCTGCCGCGCCCATCTCAACGACGGCGACCAGGTGGTGCTCGCCTGCCTGCAGCAGCATCGCGCGAAGCTGACCAAGGCGTGTCAGGCGACGCTGGCCGCCAACGGGCGGTAAAGCAACTACGTGCTGCTTCCCGCCGCCTGCGCGACCACAGGCAGCACTTCCTCGGCGGCGCGATCGGGCGTCTCTTCCTTCCAGCGCACCGAGCCGAACGGCCGCTCCAGCATGCGTCGTACCCGCACCGGCTCCGGGCCGAGATGGAAGCCGATCGCCTGCTGATGCAGCTCGCGCTCGGACTGGGTGGGGCGGTTGCGCTGGCGCAGATAATCGAGCCAGGTCGGGCAGTGATAGCGTTCGGTCCACAATTCGGGATCAGCGATGTCGCGCGCGATCGACCAGCCATAGGCGCCGTTGCGCTGCCGGCTGAGCTGCACCTCCTGCATCAAATTGTGAAACGCGCGCGCACTTTCCATCGCGACGCGATATTCGATCTCGACCACCAGCGGGCCGCTCCGTCCCGTCAGCGACAGCTTCACCTCCGGGTCGGCGAGCAACTCGCTTGGCGCCTCGTTGCGCGCGCCGATCGGTGGCATACGCAGCCAGATTCCAAGCAATGGTGACAGGAACATCAGCCCGGCCGAGGTCAAGAGTGCCATCTCGACGCCGGCAAGATCGGTGAGATGCCCCCAGCCCCAGCTGCCGATGGCGATGCCGCCGGCGATCGCCGCCTGGAAGGCCGCCAGCGAACGGCCCGCGACCCAGCGCGGCGCCGAAAGCTGCACGCCGATATTGAACAGCGCGACCGCGAGCATCCAGGCCGCGCCCGCCACCACCAGTGCCGCGGCGGTCAGTACCGGCTCCTTGCTCAGCGCCACTGCCGTGATCGCGCCTGCCATCGACAGCGTACAGGCGCGGATCGCGCCTTCGCCATTCAGCCGCTTGCGCACCTCGCCGATATTGAGCGCGCCAATCACCGCGCCCATGCCGAAGGCCCCTAACATGATGCCGTACATCTGCGCGCCGCCATGCAAGAGGTCGCGTACGATCAGCGGCATCAGCGCCGACACCGAGCCTCCGATGACACCGGTGACCAGCGTGCGCGTCAGCACGATCTTGATCGAAGGCGAATTGGTGATGTAGCGCACGCCGGACACCATGGCGCGGTTGAGCCGCTCGCGCGGCAGCCGTGACGGCTCGCTGATGCGATTCCACAGGAACAGCACGATCAGGAGCGGCAGGTACATCACGGCGTTGACGGCGAATGCCGCCACCGCGCCCGCCGTTGCCACGATGACGCCGCCGATGGCGGGACCAAAGCTGCGCGCGATGTTGAAGCTGATGCCGTTGAGCGCGACCGCGGCGGGCAGCGCCTCCCGCGGCACCTGCTCGCTGACCGAGGATTGCCAGGCCGGGCCCATCAGCGCCATGCCGGTGCCGACGATGAAGCAGAACGCCAGCAGGATATTGGGCGTGATCAGGCCGAGCCACGCCAGCACGGTCAGCGCGCTGGCGCCGACCAGTGAGATCGACAGTGCCACCATGGTGACGACGCGCCGGTCATGCATGTCGGCGATCGCGCCGGCCGGCATCGAGATCAGCATGATCGGCATCATCAGCGCGGTCTGAACCAGCGCGACTTTGTCGGCGGACGAGGCCATCTGCGTCATTGCCCAGGCGGCGCCGACGCCCTGGATCAGGAGGCCCAGATTGGAGAGCAGACTGGCGAGCCAGATGCGGCGGAAGACGGAGAATTTCAGCGGCGCGGTGATGCTGTGATCGGCGGTGCGTGGCTGCGATTCAGTCATATCCGTTCCGTTTGACTTGCCATGCCCTGCACCCATCGGTGCCGGGAGCCCTCAGTGATGCCTGCGAACGCGCGGTCCTGTCCAGTGCTTAAGAGAGCTTTCCGCGCTCTTTCTGGCCCGCTAATGTGCTGAGAACAAAGGGGAGATCACAAGATGGACATTTCGCGGCGGACTCTGCTTAAGGGGGCGGGAACCATGCCCCTGTGGACCGGCGGCCTGATAACTCCGGCCCTGGCGCAGACCGCTTCGGGCGGCGCTGCCGCGGCGGAAATTCCGCCGATCCTTTTCGCACACGGCAACGGCGATCACGCCGCCTTGTGGATCACGACCTTGTGGCGGATGGAATCCAACGGCGTGCCGCGCGAGCGGATGTTCGCGATCAACTTCACCGATCCGCTGGCGCGCAGCGACGATGCGGTGGCGCAGGCCAATCGTTCCTCGACCGCGGACCAGCGCCGCGAGCTTTCCGACGCCATCAAGGACCTGAAGCAGCGCACGGGTGCTGCTCGCATCGCGCTGGTCGGCAATTCCCGCGGCGGCTATTCGATCCGCAACGTCATCAAGAACGGCGGCGGCGCCGATGTCAGCCATGCCGTGCTGTGCGGCGTGCCCAATCACGGCGTGTTCGATTGGGAGGACAATCCCGGCAGCGAGTTCAACGGCCGCGGCGCATTCCTGCGCGACCTGAATGCGGGCGAGAGCGAAGTGACGCCGGGCACCGCGTTCCTCACGCTGCGCAGCGACGGCATGGACAAATACGCGCAAGCGGACGGCCGCTTCGTCGCCAAGCCCGGCACGCCCACCAATGTCACCAACGATGGCCCGGCGCTGAAGGGCGCGACCAATCTCATGCTGGGAACGATCGATCACCGCGAGGTGGCGTTCCATCCGCGCGCCTTCCGCGAGATCTACAAGTTCATCGCCGGCCGCGAGCCGTCGCGGATCGAGATCGTGCCGGAAGCGGAGGTCAGGTTGGGCGGGCTGGTGACGGCAACGCCCGGCGGCGTCCAGACCAACCGTCCGGTAGGCGGCGCGACGGTCGAGATTTACCGCGTGTCGCCCGACAGCGCAGAACGCCTGGGCGGGCCGATCCATTCATCGCAAACCGGCGCGGACGGTCGCTGGGGTCCGGCGAAGGTCGATCCGACCTGGTACCTCGAAATGGTGCTGACCTCGCCGGGCGCGCCGATCACGCATTTCTACCGCTCGCCGTTTCCGCGCTCATCCGACGTCGTGCATCTGCGCGCCGCCAAGGCGCTGGGGGCTGCCGATGCCGGCGCCGGCAGCGTCGTCATCCTGACCCGGCCGCGCGGCTATTTCGGGCTGCCGCGCGACATCGTTCTGTTCGACGGCAAGGAGCCGGCCGACATCAAGCCGGGAGTGCCGACCGATTCCACGTCGACCTTGCGGCTTCCGGCAGGGGAGGTGGGACGGCCGGTGGTAACAATGTTCAATCAGGAGCGTATCGTGGCGAGGGCCTGGCCGGCCTCGGAAAACCGGATTGTGATGGCGGAACTGACTTACTAGCCTGTTGCAGGCCAAGGGCGACCTTTGAAGCGCCGGAATGGCGGACCTACATAAGGGGGTGACCTCAGGCCCCAGCGAGGCACCATGACCATAGCCGAAGTCATCGACCTGCCGCTCGGCCGTCAGCGCCTGGTGCCGCCCAGCCCGCCGCGCGCGCCCGACAATATGACGGCGTTCGGCCGCATGCGGACCATGCGCGTCAACCCGATCCAGACCTGGGGCAACCGCGCCTACGAAGAAGACATCGTCCAGGGCCGCTTCGTCGGCCGCAGCAGCTTCATTCTCAACACGCCCGACGCCATCAAGCATGTGCTGGTCGACAACTACGAAAACTATTCGCGCACGCCCGCCGGCATCCGCGTGTTGCGCCCCGTTCTGGGCAAGGGTGTCCTGATCGCTGAGGGGCGGGCCTGGAAGCATCAGCGGCGCACGCTGGCGCCGGCCTTCACGCCGCGCGCGGTGGGCACGCTGATCCCGCATATGATCGGTGCGATCGACGAGACCGTGGCGAAGCTCAAGGCCGCCAGCAATGCACCGGTCGATTTGCGCGAGGTGATGCAGCGCATGACGCTGGAGATCGCCGGCCGCACCATGTTCTCGTTCGGGATGGAGCAGCACGGCGCGACCCTGCGCGATTATGTCATGGAATATGGCGAGCGGCTGGCACGGCCGCATTTCCTTGACATGTTGTTGCCGCTGAACTGGCCGAGCCCGCAGGATTTCGAACGCGCCCGCTTCCGCAAGCGCTGGACGAAGTTCGTGGCCATGCTGATGGCCGAGCGGCGTGCGGCCGGCAAGAAGGACGGTGCGCCGCCGCGCGACCTGTTCGACCTGATGGGCGAGGCGCGCGATCCCGAGACCGGGCTTGCGTTCAATGACGAGCAGCTTGGCGACGAGGTCGCGACGATGATCCTCGCCGGCCACGAGACCACCGCGACCGCGCTGTTCTGGTCGCTCTATCTGCTCGCGCTCGACCCTGCCACGCAGGAACAAGTTGCGACGGAAGCGCGCGAAGCCATTGCGGGCGGCGGGCTCGATCTCGACCGGCTGAAGTTCACCCGCGCCGTGCTCGATGAGACCATGCGGCTCTATCCGCCGGCATTCCTGATTGCCCGTGCGGCAGCAGGCCCCGACGTTGTCGCCGGCCGTCCGGTGCGCAAGAACGACGTGATCCTGATCTCGCCGTGGCTGCTGCATCGCCACGAAAAACTGTGGCAGGACCCCAACGCCTTCATTCCATCGCGCTTCATGGCGCCGGCGCCACCGCCCGATCGTTTCGCCTATCTGCCGTTCGGCGTCGGCCCGCGCATCTGCATCGGCGCGCATTTCGCGCTGGTGGAGGCAACGCTTGCGTTGGCAGAGATCATCGGCGCCTTCCACGTCACACTGCTCGACAAGACGCCGGTGATGCCGGTCGGCGTGGTGACGACGCAACCCGACCGCTCGCCGATGTTTTCCATTTCGCCGCGTTGAGATCATCGAGGCACCATGAGTGAAACCCAGGCTTTGTTTTCGGTGCTGAAGCAGACCGCCGATTCCGATGTCGTCGATGCAATCGCGGATCTGGTCGAGAAGGGCGAGGATCGCGACCTCAATCGCGTCAACCTGCTGGACTTCTCGAAGCGGACCGGCCTCGACGAGGAGAAGGTGATTTCGGGGTTCCTGCACGCTTCCCGGCTCGGCATATTCGATCTCGGCTGGAATGTGCTCTGTCCCGGCTGCGGCGGCGTGCTCGATGCGCATGCCACGCTGAAGTCGCTGCGTCCTGACGACTACAATTGCGCGTTGTGCGCGGCGGGCTATGAAGCCTCGGTCGACGAGTTGGTCGAGGTCGCCTTCACTGTCAGTCCGCGCATCCGGCGGATCGGCGCGCATGATCCCCACAGCCTGCCGATCTGGGAGTATTACCGGCAGATTTTCTGGAGCTCGGGCGTCGACGTCGACGACGAATCGTTCGCGCGCCTGACCGAAGAGGTAACGCTCGAGGCGATCGAGTTGCCGCCGGGCGAGAAGGCGGTGTTCTCGCTGCAATTGCCGAAACAGTTCATCATCGTGTTCGAACCGGTGACGCACGCGGCGCACTTCATCGACGTGCAGGGCGAACCAACCAAGGAACGTCAGCAGCTCTCCATGGTGCTCAACAAGCTGCACGCGCCGACCGGGACCACGGTGATGCGTCCGGGACCGTTGCGCCTCACGCTAGACAACCAGTCGGACGCCCGCGTGTTGCCCGGCGTCTGGATCGCCGGCGACGCGATGCATGACATGATCGGCAAGCGAAAGCCGATCCTTACCGCAAAGCGCATCCTTTCCAACCAGACCTTCCGCGATCTCTACAAGGCCGACAATCTCAACATCGACCAGCGGCTGAAGATCACCTCGCTGACCTTCCTGTTCACGGACCTGAAGGGCTCGACGGCACTTTATGAGCGGGTCGGCGATCTCGCCGCCTTCGATCTGGTGCGCGCGCATTTCCATGCGCTGCTCGAAATCATCGCTGCGGAGAAAGGCGCCGTGGTCAAGACCATTGGCGATGCCGTGATGGCGACCTTCATCCGCCCCGAGCACGCGCTGCGGGCGGGCCTGCGCATGCGCGCGGCCATGAAGGAACTCAACAAGACGCGTGGCACCGACGATCTGATCGTCAAGATAGGCCTGCACGAAGGACCATGCCTTGCGGTGATGCTCAACGAGCGCCAGGATTATTTCGGCCAGACCGTGAACGTCGCCGCCCGCGTGCAGAGCCTCTCCACCAACCAGGAGATCCATCTCACCCAGCCGGTGATCGGCGCGCCGGAAGTCGCCGCCATCATCGAGCGCGAGGCGATCAAGCCGATCCGCAAGGAAGCTGCGCTGCGCGGCATCGCCGACAAGATGGTGGTGTACGAGATACCCTGATTATTGCCGAAACGTAATGCGTCGGGGCCGCGCGCATAAGATTGCGCCTTCGCGTGTTCCAGCCCATATAGTGACGCGAGCAGCTTCACCGGCTTCCACAGAGAGAATTGATGCTGGACGGACTTCGCCAATTCATCACCGAGATCGTTTCTCCCGACACCGAGCAGCGCGTCTTCGACGAGACCGATTATCGTCTCGCCGCAACCGCATTGCTCATCCACATTGTCTCGCTCGACGGCGAGCCGACGGCGGTCGAGAGACGCAAGCTGCACAGTCTGATCGAGACCAGCTTCAAGCTCGATCCCGGGACGGCCGACCGGTTGATCGCTTCCGCTACCCGCGCCGAGAGCGATGCCGTCGATCTCTACCGCTTCACCAGCGTGATCATGCGCGAGGTCGACGAGGCGGGCCGGCGCCGCATCGTCGAGATGATGTGGGAGATGGTGTTTGCCGACGGCAAGGTCACCGAGTTCGAGGACAATGTGCTGTGGCGCGCCGCCGATCTGCTCGGCATTTCCGGGCGCGATCGCATCGATCTCAAGCACGCCGTCCAGGAGCGCCAGGCGGCGCGGACCAAGGGCGACAAGGACAGTGCCGGCGCGGCTGTCTGACATTGCGGCAGGCCTGCCTATCCCTACATGACCAAAATTTAACGTGGCCGAACCGCCGGGCTGTGCGGCAAGTCACTGCGCTTCAACGCGTTCTCACGTTCACTGCGGGGGTTAGTGTACCCAGGGGTGGGTTGCTCACGCCAAAAGCCTATGGTCTTGTCGCGCCGCGATGGGGATGCCGCTGGCATTGATTTAAGAGTTGGATCGTGACCGAGCGTGTGACGCTGATTACGGGGGCTTCGGCGGGGATCGGCAGCGAACTCGCGCGCATGTTTGCCGCCAAAGGTCATCGCGTGGCGCTGACCGCGCGGCGCGCCGATCGCCTCAATGAGCTTGCCGGAGAAATCGTCGCCGCCGGCGGCGCGCAACCCATCATCATTCCCTGCGATCTCGAACAGGTGGATGCCGGCGACACCATCGCGGGCGCGCTGACCGCGGCCGGTGTCGAGCTCGAATATCTTGTCAATAATGCAGGCTTCGGGGTTTTCGGCCGCGCCATCAAGCGCGACCGCAACGACCAGCTCGGCATGATTGCCGTCAATATCCGGGCGCTGACCGACCTGACGCTGCGCTTCGCCGATCAGCTTGTCCGCAACCGCGGCGGCATTCTCAACATCGGCTCGATCGCGGGTTTTTTGCCGGGCCCGGGCATGGCGGTCTACTACGCCTCCAAGGCCTATGTGCTCTCCTTCAGCGAAGCGATGCGCCGCGAGCTGGCGCCGCAAGGGGTGCGCGTCACGGTGGTGTGCCCCGGCCCTGTCCTGACCGAGTTTCAGACCCGGGCGGGGTTCGCTCCCGGCTTCGATTCCGCGGTCCTGAAGGTCTCGCCGGCCGAGGTGGCGCGGCAGGGCTATGAGGGCCTGATGGCGAACAAGCGGGCAGTGCTGCCGGGCCTCGGCATCAAGCTGGTGCCCTTCCTGCTGCGGTTTTTTCCCCGCTCGTTCATCCTGGCTGCCGTCGGCGGATACCAGCTGCGAAAACGCTGAAATCCGGCCGAAAACGGCCCTTTCCCTATCACCGGCCCGTGATTGCCCGGATTTTTTCCGGTGTGACCGAACTCACTTCAAATTAACGACCACCAACGTACGATTTCACCCGAGTGCTGTCAGAAGCAAGGACCATGTCTCTTCGGCGGACCACGATGAGCGCCAACGTCCTGCCCTTCCCAGGGCGAGGGACGCGCGCCGTCGAGCCGACTGCGGATGTACTGCTTCCGGTTCTCGTTGTCCTGCATCAGGAGACCTCCACGCCCGGCCGTGTCGGCAATGTGCTGCGCGCGCTTGGGCATAGGCTCGACATCCGCCGCCCGCGTTTCGGCGATGCGTTGCCGGAGACGCTGGATGAGCATGCCGGCGCTGTCTTCTTCGGCGGGCCGATGAGCGCCAATGACAGCGATGACTACGTCCGCCGCGAAATCGACTGGATCGAGATTGCCCTGCGCGAGCATCGGCCGTTCCTCGGCATCTGCCTCGGCGCACAGATGCTCGCCAGGCAACTCGGCGCAACAGTGGCGCCGCATGCGCAAGGCGTCACCCAGATCGGCTATTATCCGATCCGGCCGACGGCGGCGGGCGAGGCCGCCTGCCCGAACTGGCCGGATCACGTCTATCACTGGCACCGCGAGGGCTTTGAGCTGCCGTATGGCGCCGAACTGCTCGCAGAAGGCGACGACTTTCCGGTGCAGGCCTTTAGAAGCGGAAACGCCTTCGGCGTCCAATTTCATCCCGACGTGACCTACGCGATGATGCATTGCTGGACCACGCGCGGTTACGACAACATGGATTCGCCGGGCGCGCGGGCGCGGCACCAGCATTTTGCCGATCGCGCGGTGTATGATTTTGCCGAGCGCGCCTGGCTCAAGCAGTTCATCGACGGCTGGCTTGCGCGCAAGCCCCATCTGATGATGGCGCAGGCCGCGGAATAGTCCGCGACGCAAAATATCCGCCGCAGGCGCGCGGCTTGTCATCTCCGCAGGTGTGCTAATCTGCCTCCCAAAAGAAATTGGGAGGCGGCATGACGCGCGAGGAATTCGCAAAACTCCTGAACGATTTCACGCATTCCGCCGAGAGCGGCGACGGCGCGCGCTTCGCGCGGCATTTTTGCGAAGACGGCATTTATCACGACTATATCTACGGCCCGCACAAGGGCCGCGCCGACATCGCGCATATGATGCAGGACCTGTTTCACCGCGATGCCACGGATTATCGCTGGGAAATGTTCGATCCCGTCTTTGACGGCAGCATGGGCTACGCCTGGTCGCTGTCGAGCTTCACTTCCACCATCCCGCAGTTCAAAGGCCGACGCGTCGTCATTGACGGCATGAGCCGCTTCATCGTGCGCGACGGGCTGATTGCGGAGTACCGCGAATCCGTCAATGGCGGCGTTGCCATGTCGCAGCTCGGCGTCGAACCGGAACGGATGGCAAAGGTGTTTCGGCGCTGGACCGGCTGGCTGACCGAGCGACCGGAGACGCAAGACTACCTGGCGCGGCCGAAGGGGTCGCGTGTGAAATCATGACATCAATAAAAACACGCCGGCCAAGGCGGCGAGCAAGGGAGACGACATGAGCTATCAGCACATCCTCTATGAGGCCAGGGACAAGATCGCGACCATCACGCTGAATCGGCCCGACCGCATGAATGCGTGGACGCCGATCATGGAGCGCGACGTGCGCCATGCAATGGAGACCGCCGCGACCGACGACAATATCCGGGTGATCGTTCTCACCGGCGCGGGACGCGCCTTTTGCGCCGGCGCCGACATGGATGCGCTGAAGGGACTCGATCCCAACGACATCAGGCGTGCCGAAACCATCCCGCCCTTCGACATGAACCGCCGGCCGGACTGGCAGACGCGCTATGCCTATTACCCGTCGATCCCAAAGCCGGTTATCGGCATGCTCAACGGCGCCACCGCCGGCATTGGGCTGGTGCACGCGCTCTATTGCGATCTGCGCTTTGCCGCCGACAACACGGTGTTCACGACCGCGTTCTCGCGCCGCGGCCTGATTGCCGAGCACGGCATCAGCTGGATGCTGCCGCGCATCGTCGGCCACGCCAACGCGCTGGATCTGCTGATGTCGGCGCGGCGCGTTTATAGCGAGGAGGCGCTGCGCATTGGTCTGGTCAACCGGCTCTATCCGCCGGACCAGCTCGCCGAGCAGACCTATGCCTATGCGCGCGATCTCGCCGATTTCGTCTCGCCGAGCGCGATTTCCGTGATCAAGCGCCAGCTCTACGACGTGCCGTTCCAGACGCTGGCGGAAGCGACGATCGACGCCAACAGGGAGATGGTGATCGCGCTGAGAGGCAGCGATTTCCGGGAGGGTGTGGCGAGCTTCATGGAAAAGCGGCCACCAAGGTTTACGGGGAAGTGAAGGGGACTGGCTATCAGCGACTCAGCCCGGCTTCGCCCTGCGGGCTACGCCCTGGGGCTCTGGCGCGAAATGTCAGAGGCGCTTTTTCGCGAACGCGCAGCCAGAGGCTGTCTTCAGGTATTTCTCGAAAGCGATGGCTTGCTGCTCGTTGCTGAAGGCCACGTACGTCTTGAGCCGCCACGGTCCGTATTTCGAAGTATGGGGGACTTCACCGGCGTTGTGCTTGGCTAGTCGGGCACGTAAGTCGTCTGTAATGCCGACATAGAAATGTTGGGAATCGAGACTCTCGAGGATGTAGACGTATTTCATGATACTTCCCCCTCACGGGAAGGATACATCGAATCGACCAGAGAAAATGGAGGGGGTTTGCCGAGGCCCGGCTTCGCCCTTCGGGCTACGCCGCGGCAGCCTTCGCTACGATAGGGCTTGCCGAGCCGAAGCTGGCGAAGCCAGCGAAGGCTGGTGGAGCCAGGCGGGATCGAACCGCCGACCTCGTCATTGCGAACGACGCGCTCTCCCAGCTGAGCTATGGCCCCGTCGCGGCCGCCCCGGAAGGCGGCCGACAATCGGCGCCATTTACCTTCCGGCCATAGTCCAAGTCAAGAACGGTAAATCCGCATTATTTTGCCGGGAACTTCCCTTGTTTGCCGGGGAATGAACCGATATTTAGGCGACATCACACCTCGCGAGCCCTCCCCCCATGCGCGCTGTTCTCGACATCGTCATAATCGTCCTTGACCTCTATGTCTGGCTGCTGATCGCCTCGGCCATCCTGTCCTGGCTGATCGCCTTCAACGTCGTGAACACCCGCAACCAGTTCGTCGCGGCGGTCTCCGAGTTCCTGTACCGGATCACCGAGCCGGTGCTGCGGCCTATCCGCTCCTTCATCCCGGCCTTCGGCGGGCTCGATATCTCGCCGATCATCGTGATCCTGATCGTCATGTTCATCCAGCGGGTGATCTCCTACTACATTTACCCGAACGTGATCTGAGCGGGCATTGGCTGACCGGACCGCTGATCCCTGGCGCTACTCCAGCGACGGCATCAGCGTCGCCTTGCGCGTGACCCCGCGCGGCGGCCGTGACGACATCGACGGGATCGAAACGCTTGCCGACGGCCGCTCTGTCGTGAAGGTCCGCGTTCGCGCCATCGCCGACGGCGGCGAAGCCAACCGCGCGGTGACCGTATTGCTGGCCAAGGCACTGCGCGTGCCCAAGGCGAGCGTGAGGATTTTGTCCGGCGCGACCTCGCGCCTCAAGCAGGTCGCAGTCTCCGGCGACCCCAGATCGCTCGGCGATGCGTTGCGTGCGCTGACTGCCAAAGACTCCGAACCCAAGGATTGAGATGACCGCCCGCATCATCGATGGAAAAGTCATTGCCGCCGAGCTCCGCGCCCGCGTCGCCGACGAGGTTGCCAGGGTGAAGCGCCAGAATGGGCTCACGCCGGGCCTGGCGGTCGTGCTGGTTGGCAACGACCCCGCGAGCGAAGTCTATGTCCGCAGCAAGCACACCCAGACTCAAGCCGCCGGCATGGCTTCCTTCGAGCACAAGCTGCCGGCCGATGTCTCACAGGCCGATCTGCTGGCACTGATCGCAAAGCTCAACCGCGATCCCGCCGTGCATGGCATTCTGGTGCAGCTGCCGCTGCCGAAGCATTTGCACACGGAAACCATCATCAATGCCATCGACCCAGCGAAGGACGTCGACGGCCTGCATCCGGCCAATGCCGGGCGGCTCGCCGGCGGCTTTGCCGCGTTGTCGCCCTGCACGCCGCTCGGCTGCATCATCCTGACCAAGAACGTGCATCCCTCGCTCGAAGGCATGAATGCGATCGTGATCGGTCGCTCCAACCTGGTCGGCCGCCCGCTATTGCAATTGCTGCTCAACGAGAACGCCACCGTGACGATCGCGCATTCGCGCTCGCGCGATCTGCCAAAGCTCTGCGCGCAGGCTGACCTGGTCTACGCCGCCGTCGGCAAGCCCGAGATGGTGCGCGGCAATTGGCTGAAGCCCGGCGCCACCGTCATCGACGTCGGCATCAACCGCATCCCGACCGCCGAAGGCAAGACCAGGCTGATCGGCGATGTCGCCTTCCAGGAAGCGCTCAACATCGCCGGCGCCATCACGCCGGTCCCCGGCGGCGTCGGCCAGATGACGGTGGCGTGCCTCCTGGTGAACACGCTGCGCGCCGCGTGTGCGATCCACAAGCTGCCGGCGCCGGGGGTTTGATGTTCGCTCCGCTCCGCAAGAGCGGGGCGAAGGGGACTTACCCCGCCGTATTCTCCAGCAGCCGCCGATAGAAGCGGATCATGTCGGCATAGCCTTCGATCGACAGCCGCTCATTGGTGCCGTGGAAACGTTTCAGGTCCTCGCCATTGGCGCGCACCGGCGAGAAACGGAAGATCTTGTCGGTGACGCCGACATAGTGCCGCGAGTCCGTCGCGGCGACCATCAAGCCTGGCGCGACGATCACGTCGGGGAAAATCTCGCGGATGGTGCGGTTGAGCATCTGGAAGGCCGGGCTCGAAGCGCCCGTCACCGGCGGCGGATCGGTATTGCCGGGGAACGGCTTGATGTTGATGCGATCGTTTTTGATCGTCTCGCGCACATGCTCGGTGACGCTCGCCTGGGTGTCGCCGGGGATGAGGCGGAAATTGACCGTCGCCTCGGCGTTGCCGGGCAGCACATTGTCCTTGTCGCCGGCATTGAAGATGGTCAACGCAGTGGTGGTGCGCACAGTCGCCTCGGTGGGGCCGGTCTTGGCGAACTCGCGCAGTAGGACGGGCTTGAACAGCCAGAGGTTTGACAGCACCACGCGGTTGACGCCGCTCATCTCCGGCGCCAGCGTATCGAACATTTCTGCGACCGTGCCGCGGATTTGCATCGGCAGGCGATGGTCCTCCAGCCGCGTCAGCGCAGCGGCCATCATGCCGATTGCGGTGTCGCGCGGCGGCATCGAGGAATGGCCGGGGGTGGCCACCGCGTTCAATACCAGCGTCGCATAGCCCTTTTCAGCGAGGCCGATCAATGCCGCCGGCTTGTCGAGGCCCTTCACGAGGCCGTCGGTGATCAGCAGGCCCTCGTCGATGACGAAGTCGAGCTTCACGCCGCGCGAGGCGAGCAGTGCTGCGATGTTCTTCGCGCCGCGCGTGCCCGCGATCTCCTCGTCATGGCCGAACGCGAAATAGATGGTGCGCTTCGGCTTGAAACCGGCCTTCGCCAGGATCTCGGCAGCCTCCAGCATGGAGTAGAGATTGCCCTTGTCGTCCCAGGAGCCGCGGCCCCAGATGAATCCATCTGCGACAACGCCGTCATAAGGCGGGTGCTGCCAGTCCTTGTCGGTGCCGGGCGCCACCGGCACCACGTCCTGATGCGCGAGCAGCGCGATCGGTGCGGCCTTCGTATCCGACCCTTCCCAAGTGTAGAGCAGGCTGTAATCGGCAACGAGCTCACGTTTCGCCGCCGCATGAAATGCCGGAAAGCTCTTTTCGATATGCGCCTGCATGCCGCGCAGCGCGTCCGCGTGCTGCTCCGGCCTTTCGTAGCTCGAAATTGTGCGGAAGCGGATTGCCTCCGCCAGCCGTGCGGCCGCCGCTGGTGGATCCACGTGCGCCTTCGGCACGGCAGCGACCAGCAGCTGCCGCGAGCTCTGGCTGAAGACGTTGAACGCCAGTACGCCGGCGAGGACGATGATCGCCGCGATCAGCGCGAGGACGATGTTGCGGAAGATGCGAATAAAGCGGCGCATGCGGCGCTCCCTGTTTTCACGCCGTCATTGCGAGGAGCGAAAGCGACGAAGCAATCCAGCTTTCTTGTTGCATGAAAGCTTTCGCTCGTAATGACGGTAAAAAATACCGCGTCCGGGACACGAGAGTGCTACTTCTTCTTGGCCCGCTCGATGCCTTCCACGATCAGCTTGCGCGCCTCTGCAGCGTCGCCCCACTTCAGCACCTTCACCCATTTGCCCTTCTCGAGATCCTTGTAGTGCTCGAAGAAGTGCTGGATCTGCTGCAGCGTGATCTCGGGCAGGTCGCCGAAATTCCTGATCTTGTCATAGCGCTGCGTCAGCTTGGACGAGGGCACCGCGATGATCTTTTCGTCGCCGCCGGCTTCGTCCTCCATCAGCAGCACGCCGACCGGACGAACGCTCATGACCGCGCCCGGCACGATAGCGCGGGTGTTGACGATCAGGACGTCGCAAGGATCGCCGTCGCCGGAAAGCGTGTGCGGGATGAAGCCGTAATTGCCGGGATAGCGCATCGGCGTGTAGAGGAAGCGGTCGACCACCAGCGTGCCGGCTTCCTTGTCCATCTCGTATTTGATCGGCTCGCCGCCGACGGGAACCTCAATGATGACATTGACGTCGTGCGGCGGATTTTTTCCGATCGAGATGGCGTCGATACGCATGCTTGGCTCCGCTCCGGCAGGGTAACAAACGGCGTGCGACGAGCACGCGCAAAAGCCCGTTTAGACCGGCAGCGGAAGCGGGGAAAGCCTAAACCGAAGCGTTTTCGAGCGAAGTGGGCACCGGTTCGCGTGAAGAAAACGCGTCAAACCAACAAGCCTCAGTTGGTCCAGGCGAAGGCGACCTTGTCGAGCGACTTCGGCCCGAACTTTTCCGAGGAGCGCGCCACCATGCGGCCGCCGAGCGCACGGTAGAACTCGGTCGCCGGCTCGTTGTCGGAAAGTGCCCAGATCACCATGCTCTTCAGGCCGCTCTGCACGAGGTCGCGCCGCGCGGCGTTGAACAGGCGGCGGCCAAAGCCGAGACCCTGGAATTCCGGCCGCAGATAGAGCTCGTAGATCTCGCCATCGAAATGCAGGGTGCGGGCGCGGTTACGACCGTAATTGGCGTAGCCGGCAACCTTGTCGCCGAACACCAGCACGCTGACGCGGCTGCCCTTGCGGATCGCGCTGTCCCACCACTGCGGGCCGCGGCGGTTGATCAGCTTCTCCAGCTCCGCGCCGGGGATGATGCCCTGATAGGCCGAGCGCCAGGCTTCGTCGTGCGTGCACGCCACCGCGGTGGCATCCGCAGCCTTGGCCGGTCGAACCTCGATCAGGGTTGTGCTCATGCCCCCGATCAAAGCAAGTCGCCGGGCTGGCTTCAAGGTCTATCGTTAATTATCGGTTAACCTGTGGATTTTCTGCATCAGTCTTTCGTTAACGATGTGCCGAAAGAGGACAGATGGCTGACCTAACCATGCATTTCGCCGATGCGTCAGTGGGTAAACGGCAAAGACGGTCCTTTCTCTTCGCCGGTGCGGAAGAGGGCTCTGCGGAAAATCCCCCAAAGTGATTCGTTGTCGGTATTCTGCCGGCGGAATTTCCCGCCCTTTCCGGCAGCGTCATGCGCGCGCTCACCTCGCTAATTATCCTGATTGCGCTTGCGGCGGCTGCGCCGCAGGCGGCGTTGGCGCAGGCCGGCTTCGGCGCTGCCGGCGGCGAGGGCGAGCCCAGCCGCATGCAGCAATGGCTGGTGCCGACGCCGCTGCCGGACATCAAGTCGCACGCTTTGCTGTTTCGCCCGCCCGGCGAAGGGCCGTTTCAACTCGCTGTGATTGCACATGCGACGACGCAGAACGTGTTGCGCCGGGCGCAAATGCCGCAGCCGGAATACCGCGCGCTTGCAAGCTTCCTGGTTGCGCGCGGCTTTGCCGTGCTGGTGCCGGAGCGCCCCGGCCACGGCGCCACCGGCGGCAAATATCTGGAGGATCAGGGCGGCTGCGATGAGGCGGACTATGTGCGCGCGGGGCGGGCGACCGCGGAAGAGATCGCGAGCGCAGCGAACTTCATGCGCACGCAATCCTTCATCAGGCCGGATGGCGTCGTCATTGTCGGCCATTCCGCCGGTGGTTGGGGCGCGCTGGCGCTGGCGGGCCAGGCTGATGTCTCAGCCATCATCCTGTTCGCCGCTGGCCGGGGCGGGCGCGCCAATGACTTCCCGAACCAGATCTGTGCGCCGCACACCTTGAGGTCGGCCGCTGGCGAATTTGGCAGGGGCGCCAGGGTGCCGGTGACGTGGATGGTCGCCGCCAATGACAGCTATTTTGCGCCCGGCTTTTCCAGGCAGCTCGCCGATGCCTTCCGCGGCGCCGGTGGCAAGGTGACCTTCCATGCGCTTGCGCCTTACCGCAGCGAGGGCCACTGGTTGCCGGAGACGGAAGGCGGAGTGAAGCTGGCGGCATCCGAACTCGAGCGCGCACTGAAGCCGGTGCGCGCGGCGGCGGCAGGGAAGCGCTGATGCTCTATCTTGCGATCGAATATGTTCACGTGCTCGGCGCCGTCGTGATCCTCGGCACCGGAACGGGCATCGCCTTCTTCATGCTGATGGCGCATCGCAGCGCGGATGCCGCTTTCATCGCGAAAACGGCCGAAGTCGTCGTTATCGCCGATTTCATCTTCACGCTCTCGGCCGTGCTGCTGCAACCCGTTACCGGCGGGCTTCTGATGTGGCTGTCGTCGACCTCGATCACCGAGGGCTGGCTGCTGACCTCGCTCGCGCTCTATGCGATTGCCGGCGTCTTCTGGGTGCCCGTCGTGTTCATGCAAATGGAAATGCGCGATCTTGCGCGGAAGGCCGTCGCCGATGGCGGGCCGCTGCCGCCGCGCTATGACACGCTGTTCCGCCGCTGGTTCCTGTGCGGCATTCCCGGCTTCGGATCGGTCATGGCGATCCTCTGGCTGATGATCGCCAAACCGTTTTAGGGAAGCCATGGGCACGTCGCGCAAAATTCTCGTGCTCGGCGCCTCCGGCCTGATCGGGCGCTTCGTCACCGACGATCTGCGCGGGCGCGGCTTCGAGGTTTTGGGCGTCGCCCGCAACCTGCCGGCTTCGCAAAAGAACAGTCCGCACGATCTTGAACTACCGGTCATGGCCTTGGATGCGGCGGCGCTGGCAAAGCTGCTGTCCAAGCGCAGCATCGATGTCGTCGTCAATTGCCTTGGCGTGCTGCAGGACGCGCCCGGCAGCGACACCAATGCGGTGCATCGCGATTTCGTCGCGCGTCTCCTGCAGGCGATCCAAAGCTCCGGCCGCACCATCCGCCTCGTCCACATCTCGATCCCCGGCACCGCCGAGACCGACCGCACCGCCTTTGCCACCACCAAGCGCGAGGCCGAGCGGCTGATCGCCGCCTCCGGCATCGCCTACGCCATCCTGCGCCCGGGCTTTGTGGTGGCGCCCGCAGCCTATGGCGGCAGCGCCATGCTGCGTGCGCTGGCGGCGCTGCCGATCGATCTTCCCGCCACCGAGCGCACCGCGCCGTTTCAGCCCGTTGCCGTCGGCGATATCGCCGCCACCATTGCCTGGCTCGCAGAGCGCGGTCCGGCCGAGGCGCCCGCGGCGAGTTGGGATCTCATGCAGTCGCAGGCCATCACGCTTGGCGGCGTGATCGGCCATTTCCGCCATGCTTTCGGCACGAAGGACTGGCCGCGGCTTGCGCTGCCGTCCTTCCTGCTCGATCTCGGCTGCAAGCTCGGCGATTGCACAAGCTGGCTCGGCTGGATGTCCCCGGTGCGCACGACCGCGATAGCGGAGCTGCGCCGCGGCGTCACCGGTGATCCCGCGGGCTGGATGTCCGCCACCGGCATCGTGCCGAAAACGATCGGGCAGATGGTGGGCAGCCGCGCCGCCACCATTCAGGACAAGTGGTTTGCCCGGCTGTTCCTGGTCAAGGCGCTGGTCATCGGCAGCCTCGTGCTGTTCTGGCTCGTCTCCGGCTTCATCGCGCTCGTGATCTCCTACGACGCGGCGGCTGGAATTCTCCGCGCGAATAATTTCCCGTCGGCACTGGTTGGGCCGATCACCGTCGTCACCAGCCTGATGGACATGTCGATCGGCGTGCTCATCGCCTTCCGCCGCAGCTGCGCCTTTGGCCTCGTCGCCGGCATCGTGGCCTCGCTCGGTTACATGGCCGGCGCCGCCATCCTGACGCCGGATCTCTGGATCGAGCCGCTCGGCGCACTGGTGAAAACCGGCCCCGCCATCGTCCTGATGCTGGTCGCGCTGCTTACGCTGGATAACCGCTAGCGTAGCGTTTTCGAGCGATCTGGGAACCGATTCGTGTGAAGAAAAACGCGTCAAAGGAAAGGGGCGAACGAAGTGAGCGGCAAGTGGCCCGACGACGACGTGATCCTCTACGACGGCGTCTGCGTCTTCTGCTCGCGCTGGGTCCGCTTCGTCGCGAAGCGCGATGTGGAGCAGCGCTTCCGCTTCACCGCGATCCAGT
>DATEJC010000237.1:0-2748 GCA_035278345.1 Bradyrhizobium sp.
ATCAATCCGCAACTGGTCGACGAGCAGATCCGGGGCGGGGTGGTGCAGGGGCTCGGCGCTGCCTTGTTCGAAAAATGCATCTATGACGAGCGTGGGCAGCTCACCAACGCCAACATGGCGGATTACCTCGTGCCGATGTCCGGCGAGATGCCCGATATCGATGTCGGCCATGTGGTCTCGCCGACGCGCGAGTCCGAGCTGGGCGCCAAGGGTGCGGGCGAGGCCGGCACGGCGGGGGCGGCGGCCGCCGTGACCAATGCGGTCAATGACGCACTCAAACCGTTTGCGACCATAGTTACGGAGATTCCCCTGACGCCACAGGTCATCCTGACGGCCCTGGGACGAATCTGACGAGGACGCCGCTCGCAAAACCAAATACAATCACGCCAAACATTGAAACCAAGGGGAGGAACACAGCCTATGTCGAAGAGAGTCTCCAAGTCAGGATCGATCTCCCGCCGCCGCCTGCTCGCCACCGCAAGCGCCGGCGCCGCACTTGCCGCCTCGCCACTCGGGATCAGCCTGCTGCAGGCGCAGGGTGCGCCGATCAGGATCGGCATGAGCATGCCGCAAACCGGCAGTCTCGCCGGCGGCGGCAAGCCTTCGCTCCTCGGAATCGAGATCTGGCGCGATGACATCAACGCCAAGGGCGGTCTGCTCGGCCGCAAGGTCGAACTCGTCGTCTATGACGACAAGTCCAGCCCTGCAGAATCTCCCGCAATCTACTCCAAGCTCCTGGACGTCGACAAAGTTGATCTGCTGTTCGCGCCCTATGGGACCGTGCCAACGGCGCCGCTCATGCCGATGGTGAAGCAGCGCGGCCTGCTGCTGATCGGCAACTTCTCGTTCCAGGTGAACAGCAAGGTCGGCCATGACATGTGGTTCAACAATGCGCCGTGGGGGCCGCCGGACAGCTGGGCGTCGTCGTTTCTGGACATCGGCCAGAAGGCCGGCGGCAAGTCGATCGCGCTTCTCGCGGCTGACCAGGAGTTCGCACAGAATTTGGCAAAAACCGCGCGAGAGGTCGCGGCCAAGCGTAACATGTCGATCGTTTTCGATCAGGCCTATCCGCCCAACACGGTGGAGTTCTCCAGCATCATCCGCGCGCTCAAGGCTGCCAAGCCCGATGTCGTCTATGTCGCGTCCTATCCGCCGGATTCGGCCGGTATCCTGCGTGCCGTGAACGAGATCGGCGTCGGTGACAACGTCAAGCTGTTCGGTGGCGGCATGGTCGGCCTGCAATTCGGCACCGTCATGGAGAGCATGGGCTCGCTGCTCAACGGCGTGGTCAACTACAATTCATGGCTTCCGGAAAAGAGCATGTATTTTGACGGAACCAAGGAGTTCTTCGAGAAGTACACGAAGCGGGCTATCGAAGCCAAGGTCGATCCGCTCGGCTACTATCTCGCGCCATTCGGCTACGCCAGCGGCCAGCTTGTCGAGCAGGCCATCAACGCGGTGAAATCGCTCGACCAGAAGGCTCTCGCAAAATATCTGCGCGAGAACACGCACAAGACCATCGTCGGTTCGATCGCCTTCTCGGCCGACGGCGAGCGAAAGGAAACCGCAGTGCTGCAGGCCCAGTTCCGCGGTGTTGTGGACAAGAACATGGAGCAGTTCCGCAGTTCGGGCAAACAGGTGATCCTGTTTCCCGACAATCTGAAATCCGGCGAACTCGTCGCTCCGTTCGAGGCGGCACGGAAATAGGCCGGACCATCTCATGCCTGCCCGGGATCGGTGCAAACAATCCCGGGCAGCAATCGAATGCCCCGGCATGAGCGGATCGGGGCAGCGGGCTCAAGCCGGGTCAAGAGGGACATCAATTGTTTTCAATGGACCTGCTGCTCGACGCGGTCGTGATCGGGGTGCTGCTTGGCTGCTTCTATGGGGCGGTCAGCCTCGGATTGTCCGTTTCGTTCGGGCTGCTCGACGTTCCCCACGTGGCACATCCGGCCTTCCTGGTGCTGGCGTCCTATGGCGTATTCGTTCTCAATGAGCACTACGGCATCGATCCCCTGGTCGCGGGGCTCCTGATCACGCCGCTGTTGTTTGTATTCGGCCTTGCGGCCTATCGCCTGTATTACGAAACTTTCGAAAAGCGCGGCAGCGACGCCGGCGTGCGCGGCATCGCGTTCTTCTTCGGCGTCGCCTTCATCATCGAAGTGCTGATCATCATGCAGTTCGGCGTCGACCAGCGCTCCGTCACCGCCGAATATATCGGCAAGTCCTGGCGCATCGGCGATATGCGGATTCCGTACCGGATGCTGGTCGCATTCGCCGTCGCCGCGGCATTGACCATCCTGCTGACCTTGTATCTGTCGCAGACCTTCATGGGACGCGCGATCCGCGCGGTCGCGCAGGACCAGGAAGCGCTGCGATTGATGGGTGCGAACCCGATCAAGGTGAAGCAATGGGCATTCGGCCTCGCGACTGCGGTGCTCGGGATTGCCGGCGCCCTGCTGATCATTGTTGCACCAGTCGATCCGACGCTCGACCGCGCCTATATCGGACGCACCTTCTGCGTCGTTGTCATGGCCGGACTCGGTAGCATGAGCGGAACGCTGGTGGCCGCCATCATCCTCGGCGTCGCCGAGTCGATAGTCCTGACCATGCTTGGTGCGTCCTGGGCGCCGGCGATCTCCTTCGCCATGCTGCTCGGCGTGTTGGCGGTGCGGCCGCAGGGCCTGTTCGGAAGGCGATCATGAAGCGCAACGGCATCGCATTCTGGATCGGGGCGGGCGCCTTTCT
>DATEJC010000238.1:0-4218 GCA_035278345.1 Bradyrhizobium sp.
CGTCCCTGAAATATTTTTGCCGGCGCCCGATGCAGGCGAGCGTTGCGGTGGACTGCAACACGCTGCGATCGCCGATTTGCGTCGAGTAGTTGGACTCGATGCCCCAGATCGAGGCGATGATGTAGCGGTCGACGCCATAGGCCTTCTCCACTGCATCGAATTCCGCCTTGTACTTGGCGAGGATCTCGCGGCCCTTGGCCATCCTGGCGTCGTTGACGAGGATGTCGAGATATTCCCAGATCGCCTTGGTGAATTCGGGCTGCGAATCCATCAGGTCCATGATGCGCAGGTCGGGCTGCAGGCCTGCCGTGAAGCGCTGGAAGTTTTCCTGCGAAATGCCGCGCCGCGCCGCATCCGGCCACATGCCGGCGACGCAAGGGTCGAAATTCGCCGCCGCTTCGCGGATGGCGCTCGCGGTCATCAGCGGATGGCCGGAGGCGCCGTCCTCGCCGCTCCAGGGCAGCGGGCCCGTTGATCCCGTCCCTTGCGGGGCTTGCGCGTTGTTGCCGGATTTTGGCGCGAACAGGTTGTTGAGGAAGTTGGAGACCCCGTCGCCCTGGGATTGGGCAACAGCCTTCGCCGGCGAGAGCAGCGCGGCCGCAAGCACAAGCGCCCCCGCCCGGACAACCGTCGCTGATTTCAGCCGCTTCATTCCCTGACCCGTCCGTCCAAATATCCCGCTGTCACAAGGACCCGATGCGGTTTCCAACAGTTTAACAAAGGCCGGATTGTGGTGCCCGCCTTTTTGCCGCACCACACATCCGCCTTTGTTCCCGGCTGCAAACCGGCTACGACAGTGCAATTAGATCGCATATCCCTCTTTCAAGGCCTTCCATGAAAATCCGCAAAGCCGTCTTCCCGGTCGCCGGCCTCGGCACCCGCGTCCTGCCCGCCACCAAGGCGATGCCGAAGGAAATGCTGACCATCGTCGACAGGCCGCTCATTCAATACGTTGTCGACGAGGCCAGGGAGGCCGGCATCGAGCATTTCGTGTTCGTCACCGGCCGCAACAAGGGCGTGATCGAAGATCATTTCGACCGCATGTTCGAGCTCGACACTACGCTTGAAACGCGCGGCAAGAAGGCCGAGCAGGAAATCCTGGCCGCGAACCAGCCCGAGGCCGGCGCGACGAGCTTTACCCGCCAGCAGGCGCCGCTCGGGCTCGGCCATGCGGTGTGGTGCGCGCGCGACATCGTCGGCGACGAGCCGTTTGCCGTGGTGCTGCCGGATGAGCTCGTGCTCAACACACCGGGATGCCTGAAGCAGATGATCGAGGCCGCAAGCGCGCTGGAGGCGAAAGCCAATCTGCTTGCGGTCGAAGCGGTGCCTGACGATCTCACCCATCAGTACGGCATTTGCGGCGTTGGAAAACGCAGCGGCAAGATTTTCGAGGTCGACGGCATGGTGGAGAAGCCGCCAAAGGGCACCGCGCCGTCGAATCTGTCCATCACCGGCCGCTACATCCTGCAGCCGGAGATCTTCAAGATTCTAGAGACGCAGGAGCGCGGCGCCGGCGGCGAGATCCAGCTCACCGACGCCATGATCGGCCTGTCGAAAAGCCAAAAATTCTACGGCGTCGAGTTCGAAGGCGAGCGCCACGATTGCGGCTCGAAGTCCGGCTTCCTCCGCGCCAACATCGCCTTCGGCATGGCCCGCGCGGATTTGCGCGACGGCCTGCGCGCGGAGATGAAGAGATATCTCGAGAAGTAACGGTGTTTCCGCCGTCATTGCGAGCGAAGCGAAGCAATCCATAGTGCCGCAGCGGATGCATGGATTGCTTCGTCGCTTCGCTCCTCGCAATGACGGGGAAAGGGGCTAAGCCACCAGCGACAGTTTCGGCATGCTGGCGAGCACCGACTGGTTGCGGCCGTTGGCCTTGGCCGCGTAGAGCGCCTTGTCGGCGGCTTCCAGCAGCAGCGTCCAGTGCAGGTTGGGGCCGGGCGTCAGGCTGGCGACGCCGATGCTGACCGTGCTGGCGGCCGGGCCGTCCGACCATTGCATGACCTTCTGGCGGATCGTCTCGGCGATCTGGAAGGCGTCGGTCGGCGAGCATCCCGGCAGCAGCACCGCGAATTCCTCGCCGCCATAGCGCGCCGGGCAATCGCCGGCGCGGCGCACCGAATCGGAAATGCAGATCGCGATCCCGACCAGCACCTGGTCACCGGCCTGGTGGCCGTGGGTGTCGTTGAAGTCCTTGAAATGGTCGGCATCGATCATGAGCATCGCCAGCGGCGTCTTCTGCCGCGCGGCGCGACGCCATTCATGGTCGATCTCGGCATCGAACTTGCGCCGGTTGCGCAGGCCCGTGAGCGCGTCGGTGGTGGCGAGCTCCTCCAGCCTGGCCTCGGCGATGGCGCGGCGACCGATCTCGCGCGCCAGGAACAGCGTGGCGCTGAGCACGAACAGCGCCAGCGCCCCCACGATGGCCGCGATCCTCAGGGCTTGGTGGTGCCAGAGGCGGAAGACGGCATCGAGCGGCTTGCCGACCACGACATACAGCGGGCCGCTCGGGGCGCGCCGGATGAACAGCCGGGGCGTCGCGTCGATCGGGCCCTGGCCGGCAAACGAGCCGCCTTCCTGCAGGTTCTCTGGATTCCATTTGGCGATCTCGGCGAGATTCTTGCCGATGAAATCGAGGTCGAACGGCTTGCGCATGATGATGGTGCGGTCGCGCCGCACCAGGGCAATCGAATCGTCGGCGCCGAGGTTGAGCCGGTCGAACAGCTCGTGGAAGTAGGAGAAGCGGATGGAGCCCGCGACCACGCCCAGGAAGGCGTTGTCTTCGCCGGAGATACGCCGGCTCAGCACGATCGAATAGGCGCCGCGATGCAGCATCGGCTTGCTGATATAGAGGCCGATATCGGGATTGTCGCGATGGACCTGAAAGTAATCCTCGTCGGCGCGATTCTCCAGCCGCGGGTCCAGCGAGGACGAATCGATCGTCAATTGCCCCGTGGAGTCGAATACCAGGATCGCGCCGAAATGCTTGGCGGTGGCGGCGTGGTCGAACAGGATCAGATGCAGCATCGGCCTGCTGACATTCCTGATCTCCGGCATCACCATGTTGTTGGCGACCGCGCGCAGCGAAAGATCATAAAGCTCGATGTTGCGGTTGATGTCGGCATCGATGCCGGCGGCGAGATTTTCCAGCATCTGCCGCGCCAGCTGCTCCTCGCCACGGCGCATGTCCAGCATCACGGAGGCGCAGATCGCGGAAAAGCCGATAACGGTCGCGACCGACGAGGCGATCAGCAGCTTGACCGACAATCGCCAACGCGGCCTGGCCTCATGTTTCCACCGCTGAAATGGCATTCTAGGCTCCCGGGACCTACCGGAAATGCACCCGGAATTGTTGCGGCGGCCTTAAATCGCGACAAGCGTTCCGCGATCGGTTAACGGTTGGTTTACTGCATCGACGGTTTTTGCGGACCTGGCGACGGGGATTGAAGTGAACGACTACGACGCGCTGCGGAATTACCTGAAGAAACAGACCCTTCCCGAATTCGTGCTGACCTTCGATCAGATCGAGGAAATCATCGATGCCGCGCTGCCACGCGCGGCGCACCGCGCCTCCTGGTGGGACAGCCTGCGCAGCCCGCAGGAGAAAATGCCGCAGCGCGAGGCCTGCCTCGAAGGCGGCTACATCGCGACGAGGCAGGCGGACGGCAAGAGCGTGAAGTTCAAGCGGATGAAGCGGGAGCGCTGAGGGGTACGCGTTCGCGGCCTGCGCTGCGGGGTCAGCCGGCGGAAAGGCGGCTGATCACGGATAGCCTTGAAACCTCGCTGTCAGGCGCGACGCAAACGCGGTTTCGTCCGCCTTCCTTGGCTTGGTACAATTGTTCGTCCGCTGCCATCAGCAGCTTCGACCCGTCGCTCCTTCCGTCCAGCTTCGCGCCGGCAACGCCGACGCTGATGGTGACGATTCCGGCAGGGCCGCCTTCATGCTTCAGGTTCAGGTCGCTCACGGCCTGGCGGATTGTCTCCGCAACGCCCGCCGCGTTCTCGGCGGCGGTCTCGGGCAGGACAACGGCGAACTCCTCGCCGCCGTACCGTCCGACCAGGTCGCCAGGCCGCTTCAACGTGCTGGATATCGTCTGCGCGATCGCGCGAATGCATTCATCGCCCGCGGCGTGACCATAGGTATCGTTGAACACCTTGAACTTGTCGATGTCGATGAAGAGAACGGAGAGATACCCGCCGTTGCCCTGGGCGCGCCTG